>SYAK01000401.1 GCA_005788935.1 Pseudomonadota bacterium | reverse complement strand
AGCGGTGGCGATGCAGCTGGAGACACTCGCATCGCAGCTTGTGGATCATGAGATTCTTCGAGAGGGAACAGGTCGCGTTGCTCTGCAGCGGAGTCGGGAGCCCGGTGGCGAAAGCCTCCGGGCTTTTTCCGTGTCTTTTTTGAGGCCGTTGCCAACCCCCGTTCAGAACAGGAAGGCCGAGACGGCGCTGAAACGGAACGCGCCGCTCACGTGGGTGCAGCGTCCGTCGGCGTCGGGGCGCAGATCGAGAGACTGGCCGAAGACCGCCTCGATGGCGGGCAGGACCGACCCGTCGTCACGGGCGGCGAGCCGACCCACCTCGAGGAGATCCTCGTAGGCGACAGCCCCGCCGAGCAGGCCCTCGGCGAGGCCGCCGTCCTCGGTCAGGCGGGCACGGACGCGCGACTCGGACAGGAGCAGTTTGTAGGCGAGGCCGAAGACCTCGACGGGGATGCGCAGGTCGAAGGGGCCGGCTTCGAGGACCCCGTCCCGGATCGACGCGGCGCCTGCGACCGTCTCGGGAGACTCCGGATGGAGCGAAAAGGTTTGTCCTGCGAGGACGAGCCCGTCGGTTCCGAGCAACGGCACCCCCGCGCCAGCCCGCAGGGTCAGCGTGACCTCGGGATCGTTCTGCCAGCTGTCCACGTCGTCGAGTTGAAACATCAGGAGGAGGCCGCCGTTCGTGACGGCGTTCTGGATGAGATCTTCGGCCGCGCCGATGCCGGCAAGCTCGAAGAGGGGGACGATCGCGGCGAGCTGATTGTCGACGCCGGGCGTCCCGTCGGGGGCGGTCGTGTCGGCGTGTCCGCAGCTGTCCGGGGCCCGTCCGTCGCTCACGAGGCCGTCGAGGTTGAAGCCGGGTGTGCCGTCGACGCCGTCCTCGGGCGTCGCGAAGCCCATCGTGTCGATGACGGTCAGGCCGGAGGTCGGTGTCGAAGGGGGGCCCACCTCGGGCGCCTCGGCGTCGACGATGTCGGCGTCTGAGGCGGTGTCTTCGAACGCGTCGGGCGTGGCCGTGTCGCAGGCTGGGAGCGGCAGCGCACCCATGGCGACGCAGAGGGCGCGGAGGGCCTTGGGGGGCGTCTCGGACATCGGGGTCGTCCTCCTCTCGGTTCGTGGGGTGTGCGGGCGGGCTCAGACCTCGAGCGCGGACAGGCCTTCGGTTGCAAGGCCGCCCTCGGCGCCAAACGAAGGGGCGTCGACGCCCATGGCGCGGACGAGCGACAGCATCGCCTTGCTCGCGTTCTCGGCGCCCGCCGAGCGGATGTGGACGCCGCGCTTCAGGCGCCCGCCGCAGGAGCCCGCGACGAGGAACGGGAATTCGTCGAGGGCGTGGGTCTTGCCGAGGCTTACGTCGGAGGTGCCGAGCACCGCGCAGGCGTCGAGCAGGGTGCCAGCCCCCTCTTCGATCGCGCGGAGGGCTTCGATCTGGCGTGCATAGGCCGCAACGCATTGCAGAACGATGCGGTTCACCTCGGGCTGCGGGTCGGGCTCGTCATGGGTCAGCTGGTGGTGACCGGCGGGGGCGCCCTCGAAGAGGATGTTGGTCACCGGGAACGAGAAGCAGTTCATGAAGACGCGGCTCTGGTCGCAGGCGAGGGCCATGGCCACGATATCACTCATGATCGCGTTCTTGGCGGCGAGCTGGGGGCGGCCCTCGACGTCCGCGTAGTCGGCGTCTGGGGCGGGCGGGTAGGCGCACGCGGCGAGGTTCGGCGGGTCTTCTGCGAGGCGGGCGAGGCGCTGCTCGATGTCGCGGACGGCGTCGAGGTGCCGGTCGAGGCGGGCGCGATCGGCGGCGCCGACGTTCGCGGCGAGGCGGCGGACGTCGCCCATCACGGCGTCGAGGACGCTGCGGCGGAGGGCGAGCGTCGGATCGATGAGGGGCTCCGCACCGGGTGGCTGAAAGCCTGGGCCGAAGAGGCGATTGAAGAGCGCTGCGGGCGAGGCCTCGGGCGGGTTGCGGCTGTTGGGGCCGTTGAAGGACACGCCCTCCATCGGGGCCGCGCCGAACTCGAGGCTGCGGAAGCGCGTCACCTGACCGACCGCGGCGGCGATGACCTGGTCGACGCCGGGCAGCGCGAAGGTGTCCTGGCCGTAGGCGTCCATGACCGGCGCGCCCGACAGGATGCCCGCGAGGCCGGCGAAGTGCGGGCGAGAGTTGGGGACGCCGAGTTTCAGCCCGGTGACGACCGTCACGTCGTCGCGCAGGTGGGCGAGGGGCGCGAGCTGCTCGCTCGGCTCCCAGCGCGGGCCGGTGGTCGTCGGGATCCAGCGGTCGGGGAGGATGCCGTTGCCCCAGAAGAAGAGGCCGAAGCGGCGCGGGAAACCGGTGGCCTGCGGCCCGTCCTCGGCGAGCGCTGTGCCGTGGGTGTTGAGGAAGATCTCGAGGGCTGGCAGGCCGAGCGTCACGGTCGCGCCACCGAGGAGACCGCGCAGCAGCGTTCTGCGGGTCACGCCGTGCGCGGCGAGTCGTTTGCGCGTATTGTCAGGCATGGATGTCATGGGGTCGCTGCTCCGACGGTCCGGAAGCCCGGGCTCAGCGCGATGGCGCGCTGCAGGGTCTTCAGACGGTATTGACCCGCGGCGAAGGCGTCGACGAGGGCCTCGAGCTGGCTGTCCTCGCCTTCGCCTGGCGGTCGGGCGACCGCGAAGGTGTAAAGCTTGCGGACCGCGCATGCGGTGAAGTTCGGGTGATGGGCGAGGGCTTCGGCGAGCTCGGCGGGGCCCGCGAAGTCCATCGCACCGAGCCGCCCCGAGGCGTCGATGGCGGCCCCCTGCTCGGTCAGGCGGAGGCGGCCGAGGCCGTCGAAGTTCTCGAGCCCGAGCCCGGGGATGTCGGTCAGGGCGTGACAGCCCGCGCACGACGGGTCGGTGCGGTGGGCGGCGAGGCGGTCGCGCAGCGTCGGCAGCTCGGGCGACGGCTCGGGGATGGCGGTGTTGAGGTTCGACGGCGGCGGCGGGACGGGCTCGCAGAGCAGGGTCTGGCGCAGGAAAGCCCCGCGCAGCGTGGCTGACGAGCTCGTCGGGTGGGCGTGGAGGGCGAGAAAGCTGACGTGACCGAGCAGCCCACGGCGCGGGCTGTCGGGTGGGAAGTCGACGCGGGCGAAGCCGTCGGCGGAGGGGGCGCGCACGTTGTAGATGGCCGCGAGGCGGCGGTTGACGGACGTCGAGCGCGTCAGCAGCAGCTCGCGCAGATCGGTGTCGTCCTCGCCGATGAGGCGGTCGATGAGCAGCAGGGTCTCCTCCGCCGCCATCTCGCCGAGATCGGGGCTGAAGTGCCGGAAGATGTTGGGGTCCTTGGATATGTGTTTCAATTTGTGAAGCTGAAGCCACTCGCCGAAGAAGGCGCGCAACCCGCGGTTGGCACGCGGGTCCGCGATGAGGCGGTCGACCGCGGCCGCGACGCCAGCCTCGGTCACGAGGTCACCGCGGAGGCCCGCCTCGAGCAGCGCGTCGTCGGGTGGCGAGGCCCAGAGGAAGAAGGCGAGGCGTGAGGCCATCTCGAGCGAGGTGAAGCGGCGCGCGCCCTCGGTGCCGTCCTCGCCGACCTCGAGGCGGTAGAGGAAGTTCGGCGACTGCAGCAGGCCCGTGAGGGTCCACGTCAGCGCGGCGTCGAAGTTGCCCATGGCTGCCTGCGCGGCCTCACCGATGTCGGCGAGGGTCGTGACCTCGGCCTCCGTGAGCGGGCGGCGCCAGGCGCGGCGGCCCACGTCGCGGATGACGCGGTCGAGGCAGGTGGCGGCGGTCTCGGGCTCTGCCGCGACGGCCGCGGCACAGGGGGCGAGGCGATCGCGGTGGACCCTGGACGCCACCACTTGCGCGCCCAGCGACCGCGCCGCGTCCTCGTAGAGCTCGACGCCGCGGGGGGAGACCGTCGTGACCGAGCCGCCAGCCGTCAGGAGGCCTTCGGCGGGCGCATCGGGCTCGAGCGCGGACGGAAGCGTCAGGCCGTCGCCGAGGAGATCCGTCAGCGCATGACGCAGCTGCGTCACGGTCAGGCGCATGAGCACAGGCGGCGGCGCGACGAGCGGGACCCTGTCGGCCGCGGTGTCGGGGCCTACGTCGACGGTGGCGTCGACAGCCGCGTCAGGCGTGGGGGCAGGTTCCGGGGCGCACGCGCCGAGCGCGAGCGCGAGGGCCGACAGCGGCCAGGCGGGGGACCTCACGGGGTGTGCCTCCGGAAAGCGAGTCGGGCGGAGAGGGGGCGGGTGCCGTCGAGGATGCCGAGCGTGGCAGCGCGCATGTCCCCGAGCACGTGGCGCCGCGCGAAGGCGAGCGCCAGGACCGAGATGAGCCGGAAGCCCTCGGCGTCGTCAAGCTCGGGGCAGCCGCCAAGCGCGAAGGCCTGGTGGCATGCGCCCGTCACCTCGACCCACGGGAGGTCGAGGTCTTCGCTCGAGGCGAACTGGGCGTCGGCGCCGACAGGGTCTTCGGTACCCGAGAGTGCCAGCATCGGGATGGCCACGGAGGCGTGTCCGCCCTCGCCAAAGAGGCCGCGCTTGATGCTGCCCGCCATCGGGATCGCGGCGACGACGCGCGGGTCATGACGGCTCGCCTCGAAGGCGGCCCGGTCGGCGGGCTCGAGGGCGCCGAGCGTCGCCTCGGTGGCGGCCATGTCGAAGGTCGCGCCCGCGGTCGCCCAGCAGGTGTGGACGCCGAAGCTGTGGCCCGACAGCAGGACGTGTTCGAGGTCGGGGAGGCCCGCGAGCGGGTCTTCGGGGGGCAGCGCCGCGAGGGCGTCGATGGCGGCGGTGATGTCGCTCGGGCGGAGGTGGTAGATGGCGTTCGGACGGGGATTGAGCTGATCGGTCAGGGTGTTGCCGGTGTGATCGGGCGCGACCGCGACCCAGCCGTGCGAGGCGAAGTGGCGCATCAGGAAGGCGCTTGTCCCGGCGAAGCCGAGGTCGCCGTGGGAGTAGGCGTGGACCGGGTAGCCGCGGGCGGCGTCGAGGGGTGGGGCGAGGGGCGCGTCGACGAGCGCGGCCTCGTCGGGCAGGAAGCCCTCGTAGACCGCGTGGGAGGCGGCGGAGGTGGCCACGGTCGGGTACCAGAGGTGGACATCGATGGTGCGCTCGGGGAGGCCGGGCGGGGTGTAGGTGTGCGCGAAGACGCGGTATCCGACGCGGAAGGGGCCTGCGGCGAGGAGATCGGCCGCGAGCAGCGGCGGCGTGGCCTCTGCGTCCGCGTCTGGCGCTGCGGTGTCGGGAGGCGCCGCGGTGTCGGGCGACGCGAGGCTGTCGGCCAGGTCCGCCGACGCGGTCGGACCGGAGGGCGCGTCGTCACAGGCCGTGATGGCGGCGGCGACGAGGACGAGGCCGAGCGGCGAGGCGGGCAGGGGGTGCATCAAAGGCGGTTCCTTCGGCAGGGGGCGGGCGCGGCGACACGCGCCAGCGACCCACTTTACATCAGGGGGCGGGCGGGCGAAAAGGTGGCGCGCCGCATTCGAGGCTGGTGGTGGCAGGCACCGGGGTCTCGGCCCGCCGCGAACGATTCACGAAACTTCACACATGCAGGCAAGCCCATGGAACACGTCCCCTTCCTCGTCGTCGGCGCTGGCGTCAGCGGGCTCGCCTTCGCGGGCGCCCTGCGGTCACCGACGGGTGGTCAGGCGCACGGCGACTGCGTCATCCTCGAGGATGACGCTGAAATCGGTGGCTTCTGCAAGACCGTGGTGCAGGACGGTTTCACCTGGGATTACTCGGGGCACTTCTTCCACTTCAAGCACGCGGCGCTCGAGGCCGAGCTCATCGCGGGGATGGGCGGGCAGCGCATCCTGAAGGTCGAGAAGGTCAGCTGGATCCGCTTCGGCGACCGCTACATCGACTTCCCCTTTCAGAAGAACATCCACCAGTTGCCGCAAGCTGACTTCCTCGACTGCCTGCATGGGCTCGTCTTCCGCGACGCCTCAGGCGAACCACCGCGCGATTTCAAGGACATGCTCGTGCGGAAGCTCGGGCGCGGCATCGCCGACCGGTTTCTGATCCCGTACAACACGAAACTGTACGCGACCGACCTCGCGACCCTCGACCCGGACGCGATGGGGCGCTTTTTCCCGCACGCGGATCTGCGCGACATCGTGGACAACTTTGTGCGTCCGCAAAATGCGTCTTACAATGCGCATTTCACCTATCCGGAAGGGGGCGCCATCCAATACGTCCACGCGCTCGCGGCCCGCGTCGACGCGGCCCGCATCCGCTTGCGGCACAGGCTCGTCGCGCTTGACCTCGCGCGCCGCGTGGCGACGGTCGAAGGGCCCGACGGCCGTTACGAGCTCGGCTACGGCCACGTCGTCTCGGCGGCGCCATTTCCGAAGCTGCTCGCGATGGCCGGGGTGCCGCACGCGCCCGGGCTCTTCACGGCCAACAAGGTGCTCGTCTTCAATCTCGGCTTTGATCGCAAGGGGCCTGCCGAGCCGCACTGGATCTATTACGGTGACCCGGCGTTGTCGTTCTACCGGGTCGGCTTCTACGACAACATCTTCGGGACCCCGCGGATGTCGATCTACGTCGAGGTCGGCCTGCCAGGCGACGCCGAGCTCGACGCGGCGGGGATTGCGGCCTACCGCGCGCAGGTGCTCGCCGACCTGTCCCGAGTCGGCCTCGTGCAGGACCACGTGCTGCTGAGCGAGCACCACGTCGTGCTCGACCCGGCCTATGTCCACATCACGACCGCGAGCCAGCGGGCCGTGAAGGACACGATGGCGACCCTCGCCCTTGGCGGTGTCCACAGCATCGGGCGCTACGGCGGCTGGACGTACTGCTCCATCGAGGACAACATGGTCGAGGCGCGCTCGCTCGCGGCCCGCTTCAACCAGGTGCGCGGCGTGTCCGGGGCCAGCACCTGAACGCGTCCCCCTTGCAAGGCGCGCGCCGGTGCGCACCCTCGCCTGTCCCAGCGCGGTCCCCGACCGCCCCCCTTGCCGCTCCGAGACCCGCCATGCCGCGAACGTCCCCAGCCGAGCGTCCGAGCCCGCCGATTCCCGACTCGCCCCGCCTGTCGGGCTCGGGAGAGCCACCCAAGGACCGCAAGCCCCCGAGTGGGGCGGGTGGAGCTGGCTCGGGTCCGCCAGGCGGTCAGACCGTCATGGAGCGCAAAGCGAAGGTCGGCAAGCCGCCGATGTACAAGGTCATCTTTCACAACGACGACTACACCACGATGGAGTTCGTCGTGTGGGTTCTGCGCGAGGTCTTCGCGCATGGGCCCGAGCAAGCCGAGGCGCTGATGATGACCATCCACCGGACCGGGCGCGGGGTGGTGGGCGTCTGGACGCGCGACATCGCCGAGACGCGGGCGGCGCGCGTGACCGAGCTCGCCGAGCTGAACGGCATGCCGCTCCTCTGTACCATCGAACCCGACGCCTGAGGCTTGCAACATGGCGAAACCCATCAAGATTGGCAAGGGGCTGCGCGCGTCGATGGACGTGGCCTTCACGGACGCGCGTGACCGGCGCCACGAGTACGCGACGGTCGAGCACCTGCTGCTCGCCTTCCTGAAGGACGACGACGTCTCGGCCCTTCTGCGCAAGACGGGGGGCGACCTCAAGCGCCTGCGCGAGCTGATCGAGGAGCACCTCGCGACCGACCTGCCGAAGGTGCCCGACGACCTCTCGCTCGAGGTGACGCCCTCGGTCGGCTTCTCGCGCGTGCTGCAGCGTGCGGCGCTCCACGTCCAGAGCTCGGGTCGCGAGGAGCTGAAGTCCACGCACGTGCTGGTCGCGATCTTCGCGGAAAATGACGCACACGCGGTCTTTTTCCTCGATCAGGCCGGGATCCGGCGGCTCGACATCGTACGGCGCATGTCGCACGGGGACCCCACGCCCGCCGACGACGCTGGCGAGTTCGCGGGGGAGCGCGAGCCCATGCGCGACGACGGGGACGATGAGGAGGCGAGCCAGAACCCGCTTGAGGCTTACGCACGCAACCTGAACCTGCGCGCCGCGAAGGGCGACATCGATCCACTCATCGGTCGGGCCTCGGAAGTCGAGCGGATGGTTCAGATCTTGCGTCGCCGCAAGAAGAACAACCCGCTGCT
>SYAK01000400.1 GCA_005788935.1 Pseudomonadota bacterium | reverse complement strand
GCCGACGACGACGGCTTCGAGCGGACGATGGCGGTGTCGCTCGACGACATCGCTGGCAAGGGCAAGGCCAAGGCGCCCGACCGGACGGTCGCGCCCGACGACATCCCCGAGCAGAAGGCCCCTCCGGGCAAGAAGCTGCCAGGGCCCAAGGCGGCCGAGGCGGCGAAGGCTGCGGATGAGGAGACACCCCCGTCGCTCTACGTGAAGGTGGGTCAGGACGTCGGCAAGTCCTACCCCGTGACGAAGCATCTCTCGCTCGTCGGGCGCGGTCTCGACGCGGACATCGTCATCAATGACCAGTCCGCCTCCCGCAAGCACTTCAACATCGTCAAGACGCAGTCGGGCTGGAAGCTCGTCGACGTCGGCTCGGGCAACGGGACGAAGGTCGACGGCGTCAAGGTGCCGGAGATCGCGCTGAAGCAAGGCATGATCATCGAGCTCGGGTCGACGAAGCTCGAATGGCGCTCGGGCAGCAGCGGTCCCGACGCAGCGAGCGCGGCCGGGAAGGGTGCCGCCCCTGTGACGCCGCCGAAGGCCGCACCGGGCAAGGCTGCGCCGCCGAAGGCCGCCGAGGAAGAGGAGGCTCCGGAGAAGACGCAGTTCGCAGACTTCTCGAACATGCAGGCGCTCGAAATCGACCCCGCCTTCGAGAAGAAGAAGGCCGCCGCCCGGAAGGAGCCCGAGGCCGCGCGACCAGGGGCTGCAGCCAGCGCGGAGGCCGAGCCCGAGGCGACGTCCTCGGGGGCGGGCAAGAAGATCGGCATCGGCCTCGCGGTCGTGGCGCTGCTTGGCGGTGGCTTCGTGGCGGCCGACAAGTTCGCGGGCCTCGGGATCATCTTCCCGAAGGAGAAGCCCGCCGAGAAGCGGCCCGAGCCTGACGCCGGGGCTGATGGCGAGAAGTCGGGCGCCGCGACCGCGCCACCTGCGCCGAAGGTCGACGAGGCGAAGGTGAAGGCCCGGAAGGAGGCCGACGAGAAGGTCGCCGCGGGCAAGCAGGCGCTCGAGGCCGGCAAGATCCTCGCGGCGAACAAGGCCTTCACGGAGGCGGTCGCCATCGACGAGGACGCCGATGGCGCGATCGACGGGGCCGACCGGACCCGCAGCGCCGTCCGGAAGCTCGTCCAGGCGGTCAAGCTCCAGAAGGCGCTCGCCTCGGGCGACTTCAAGGACGCCGCCTCCCATGCGGCCGACGCGCTCGGCACGGGACTCCCGTCCAAGGCGTGGGTCGAGAAGGCGGGCCCGGTCGCACGGGCCGCGGCCACGGCCGACCTCGTGACGCGGGCCTTCGACCTGCTCGAGGGAGGCAAGGCGGGCGACGCCAAGGCGCTCGTCGACGCCGCGCTGAAGGTCAGTCCGGACCACGCGCAGGTGAAGCTGCTGAAGGACGCGGTCGAGGCCGCCGCGGGCAAGGCCGCCGACCTGCGCTTTGTGGACGGGGCCGAGCCGAAGCCCGACGACAAGGTCGCGGCGACTGACATGGCGCCCGCCTTCGAGGCCTATCTCGCCGCGAAGAAGAGCGACGACAAGCCCATTCAGGACTTTCACGGCAAGACGCAGAGCGCTGGCGAGGCCTCGGTACGCGACGTCGCCAAGTCGAAGGCCTACGAGAACGCGACCATCTGCGCCCTCAATGGCCTCGCGACCGCAGACGTGCAGGTGAAGGCCGCCGCCTTCGACCAGGCGCTGACCGCGCTCCTGTCGGCCCGAACCTGTGACGCCATGCTCGCCCGGAAGCGCGCCGACGTCATCGCGGCGTCCCTCGCAGGCGTCGCCACGTCGCTCGCCAAGGCCCTCGCACCGACCGACCCGGAGCAGGCCGCGACGCTGTTGAAGCACGCGCTCGCGCTGAAGGCGGACGTCGCCGACGCCAAGGCCACGCTCGACGGGCTCGCCCCGAAGGCGGTCGAGGCGCTCGACAAGGCCAAGGCCGCCAAGGAGGACCCCGACGCGGCGTTCGCGGCCGGGCTTCTCGCGATGAGCCTCGCGGCCCCCGACTCGGCGACGTGGAAGGACGCGGTCGCGCTCGTCGACGGGCTGCTCGCCCCCTGATTCGCTGACGCCCAGGACCCACAGGGAGACCCGCCTTGACGGACGACACCACGACCCCGACCATCGTCTACGTCGACGACGACCTTGAGCTGACGCGCCTCGTCGAGACGTACCTCGAGGACGAGGGCTACCACGTCATCACGGCCAACGACGGCGAGAGCGGGCTCGAGACCATCCTCGTCGAACAGCCCGACCTCGTCATCCTCGACGTGATGATGCCCGGGCTCACGGGCTGGGACATCTCGCGCCACCTGCGCACGAAGAAGGCCTTCAAGGACCTGCCGATCCTCATGCTGACGGGCATCGGCGAGCGCATGAACGCCATGACCGCGCCGCTCTACGGCGCCACCGAGCACCTCGACAAGCCCTTCGACGTCGACGAGCTCGGCGACACGGTGCGCCGTCTCCTCGGCCGCTGACGGCCCGCCCCTCGGCCTCCCCTGCCCCACGCCCTGGACGGCCACCATGCTGACCCGCATCCTGACAGGCCTCGTGCTCGCCCCGCTCGTGGTCTGGCTCTTCCTCGAAGGGCCCCCATGGCTTCAGGCGGCGGTCCTCATCGGCGGCGCCCTGCTGTGCCTTCACGAGCTTGGCACGATGGCCTTCCCGACCCGCGCGATGGACCGTGCGGCGCTGCTCATCGCTGGCGTCGCCCCGATCGTTGGCCTCGTCGCCCGCGGCGGCCATGACGCGCCACTCGACTACGCCATCGCCCTCATCGTCCCCGCGATCGCGGTGCTGCTGCGCCCCCAGCCGATCGAGGGAGCTGGCGCCCGCCTCCTCTCCGCGTGGGCTGCGAGCGTCTACATCTCCCTGCCGATGGCCTATGCCGTCCTCCTCGCGTGGCAGCCAGAGCCGTGGCTCATCTACGTCATGAGCACGGTCTGGGCCGGTGACACCCTCGCCTACTTCGCTGGGCGGGCCTTCGGAAA
Organism: Pseudomonadota bacterium; assembly: GCA_005788935.1. Next base: position 592 of record SYAK01000400.1, on the reverse strand, counting down.
GCACCCGCTGCACCCCGCGGTCTCGCCAAAGAAGACCATCGAGGGCGCTGTCGGCGGGCTCGTCGGGAGCGCAGCGGGCGGCGTCGGGACCGTCCTTGTCCTCGACCTCCCGATGGGAATCGGCCCGACACTTGGCCTCGCACTCCTCGCTGGCCTCGTCGCGCAGATCGGTGATCTCGCCGAGTCGGTGCTGAAGCGCTCTTCGGGCGTCAAGGACTCGGGGGCGATCCTGCCTGGACATGGCGGGATGCTCGACCGCATTGACGGGGTGCTCTTCGCGCTCCCGGTGTGCGCAGTGGCCCTCCTGCCCTGACCTGTGCCGAACGGACCAGCGCTGCGCGTTCTCGCACAGTTGCTGCGGGTTGGGACTGGACAGCCGCCCCTGTCGCGTGAATACTGCCTTCCAGTGGGTCGTCCCGCCGCGCTGCTCGCGGTCCCCTGGCTGAATCTCCGGGGCGCGTCGGGCAGGGAGGAGCGTCATGGCATCCCGCAGCGACGAGCCTGATTTCAGCGTTCAAGACCCCCGCCACAGCGCCGGATCGACCATCCGCGGGCTGCCGCGCGCCTACCTCGAGGCCTACGCCGAGCTGTT
>SYAK01000399.1 GCA_005788935.1 Pseudomonadota bacterium | reverse complement strand
GGCGAGTCGCGCACTTCGGCACCATCGGGCCGCGCCACGAGTCTCGGGCGGGCGGACTGTTCGTTCTCGCGCGTGCGCTTGAGGAGGCCCGCCGCTGGCCCACCGTCAAGGCGGCCTTCGAAAAGAACGCCCACGCAGGGCTCATCACCCCGTGGCTCGACCTCGAGGCCTTGCAGCCCGTCGTCCGCGGCGAGGTCCCCCTCGTCGTGACGGTCAACCGGGCCTCCGACATCGAGGCGCTGCTCGAGGTCGTTGCAACACCGACGTTTGCAACACCCAATATTGCCGCACCCATGGGCGCCGCCGCCGGCATCCCGCTCGTGCTGAACGGCGCCGCCGAGGCCTGGATGCTGGCGCCCGAGCTCGCGCGACGCCGCGTCGCCGTCATTCTGGACCCGTTGCTCTACGGGCCGGGCGGCTTTGACGAGCTGCACGCGCGCCCTGACGCCGCGGCCGTCCTCGCGGCGGCGGGTGTCCGCGTCATGTTTGCCCAGGGCGACCCGCACCAAAGCCGCAAGCTGCGGCAGCTCGCGGGCAACGCGGTGCGCGAGGGGATGAGCTGGGAGGCGGCGCTGGCGGCGCTGACGACGACGCCCGCCGAGGTCTTCGCGCTCGCGGGCCACGGCCGCCTCGCGGTCGGCGCGATCGCGACGGTCGCGCTGTGGGACGGGGATCCGCTCGAGGTGCTGACGTCGCTGCGCTGGCTCGCCATCCGCGGGCGGCCAATCGCGCGGCAGTCACGCCAGACCGAACTCTACGAGCGGCACCGCTGAGGTTCTCTGACGGGATGTCAGGTTTCCCGCGGGGCCTCACCGAGCTCGTCCCCGAGCTGCACGAGCGTCGCCCGCAGGAACGCCGCCCGCCGCTCGGCCTCGGCCCGCCCGGCCTCTGTCAGGAAGGTCGCAGGCAGTCGCAGGAGCTTCGTGTAGAAGTGGTCGATCGAGAACGCGCGGTCGTCGAGCGGACGTGTCCGCGCGAACGGGTCGGCCTCGTGGAAATAGGCGGCCCCCATGCGGACACCCGTCGAGATGCAGCGGAAGAGCCCGACAGCGCCGAGGGCCTCGAGGCGGTCCGCGTCCTGCAGGGCCTGGCCGAGCGGGTGGGTCGGCACGACGCCCCGGCTGAAGCTGTGGTCGGTGATGGCGGCCGCGATGCGATCGACAGCGCCCGCGTCGAAGCCGAAGTCAGGCAGGACGCCGCGGGCGGCCTCGGCCGAGCGCGTCGAGGCGAGCGCCCGGTCGGGGTGGTCCTTCGGGACGTTGACGAGGTCATGCAGCAGCGCCGCCGCGAAGGCCTCGCGCGGGCAGGCCCCGAGGCTCGCCGCGAGGCGGACCGCGGCGCGGGCGACCCGCAGCGCGTGGGCGAGGTTGTGGCCGGGGTCGTCATCGAGATGACGGGCGGCGAAGGCCTCGAGGCTGGCGAGGGCTGGGTCGACGCGCAGCGTCGCGAGGTCGGACACAAGACTCGCTTCCATGGGTCGCATCTCCGGAATCGCCTGAACTCAAAAATAAAACGGCCGGCGTGGCGCACACGCCAGCCAGCCGTCTCACGGATCGGGACCCGGCGTCGACTCAGCGCTTGTTGAGCGTCCAGGTCGAGGCGCCGTCGCTCAGCACGACGGTCTTCTGGTTGTTCTGCCAGCTGAAGGTGACCATCAGGTCGCCCTTGTCGCCGAGCGCGCCCTTCAGCACGATCTTGCCGCCGTTGCGCAGGTCGTAGTCGCCCGCGCCCTTCGCCTTCTCCTGGCACGTCGGAGCGCCGCAGGGGATGACCTCGCTCCACGTGTAGGCGCGGCCGTTGAACGTGAAGGTGGCGCTGCCGTCGCTCCAGGTCCCGACGAGGGCCTCGGCGTCCGGGGCGGCCGTGAAGGCGGGCTCGACGGGAGCCGCGGGGGCCTGCTTCTTGCTGCTGCCGCAGGCGCCGAGGGCGAGGCCCATCGACAGGGTGGCGATTCCAATCCAGCGATTCATCTCTTCCTCCGTGGGTCGCGTAAGTCGTGTCCAGTCCCATCGGGACGGTTCGCGCGAGGAGCGGCCTGACTCAGGGGCCTGGCGCGCCAGCGCCTCGACGGGGCGGACGCTACACGCAGCGTGGGCCTCCGTCAACGCACCTTGGAACGGGCGCGGGGGCGTGGCATGATGAAGCTCGCAAGTGGGGGTCCGGTCGCGGATCGGGTGGTCGGCGCGCGGCGCCGCTGCCCCTCGCGACGTGGTGGCGTCAAATCCGTCATCCGCCGGCGCGTTGCAAGGTCCGCCTCGCGGTGCTAGCCTGCGCTCACGCAGGTCGAATCGCCGACCACACCCCTCTCCCGGGAGCCCCGCCCATGTCCGACGTCAGCCTGTCCACCCTCGCCGAGCAGTTCCGCGCCCAGCGCCCAGCGCCGCCGTCGCCGTACTCCTTCCCGACGCTCGAGTCGAAGTCGTACAAGGACTACGGCTTTCAGGTGCGCGAGTCCTCGCCCAAGTCCGGCAGCGTCTCGAAGATGAAGTCGCGCGTGACGAAGCAGGGCATCATCCGCTCGATGAGCTACACCTTCTCGGCGGGCGTCGTGATTCGCCTCGGCCGCAAGGCCGCCATCGAGCTGAGCCTGCTGTTCGCGATCAACCCGGTGAAGCCCGGCAAGCCCGCCGCCCCAGGCGAGCCCCGCCCATTCGACCACTTCCCGGACTACGCCTTCAAGGTCGAGATCGCCGGGCTCATGACCGACAAGCCCGCGGCGCATTTCCAGAAATTCGACGGGCTCGACCTCGAGATCGAGGCGATCGAGTACAAGACCGGCGACGACCCCCACGCCCACAAGCGTCCGGGCGTGCCGAAGTACGGCAACATCAAGCTGTCAAAGGGTGTCATCGCGAACCAGAAGCTGTGGGACTGGTGCATGGAGGTCGCGAAGGGCAAGCTCGAGCGTCGCAACATCACCATCACCGTGCTCAACGAGTCGCGTGAGAAGGCGCTGCAGACCATCGACTGCATCGGCTGCTGGCCGACCAAGTGGACGGGGCTGCGTCTTGACGGCAAGGGTGGCGGGGCCCTCGTCGAAGAGCTCGAATTCGTCATCGACTACGCGACGGTCAAGGCCGGCTGAAGTCGCGGGGCGTTCAACGCGCTGGCGTGACAGGCAGGCCGGCCGCGGCGAGGGCGGCGCGCCAGGCCGACAGCTTGTCGGCGAACGGGATCGAGGCCGCGGCCGGGCTCGATGAGGGCAAGCGCAGCACGACTGGGGCGAAGGCCCGGGTGAGGCGTGCGTGGCGCCAGCTCTCGCCGCCGTTATGGGCGATGACCTGCAGCTTTGGCGCGCGTGCGGCGAGGCTCGCGAGGTCGTTCGGTTCGGCGTCCTCGATGGCGCTGTCGAGCGAGCCTGTGCGGCGGCAGCTGGCGTAGACGTCCCAGAGGCCGACGCCAGACGCGAGCAGCCACGCCACCCGGTCGGGATAGGGCGCCGCGACCCGAGCCTCCGGCGCGTCCGACAGCGCGGTCGCGAGCAGCCGCCAGCAGTGGTTGCGGGGGTGGGCGTAGTAAGCCGAGGCCGCGAGCGAGGCCTCGCTCGGGAAGCTGCCGAGGATGAGGCAGCGCGTGTCGGGGCCGAGGATGGGCGGGAGACCCTGCTTGATGGGTCCTGCGAGCGCGGGTCGGCCCGCGGTGACCTCGCGCGGCCCGTTCGCGGTGGGTGACGCCTCTGCGTCGGAGGCTGCGCGGGGTGATGCGTGTCGCTGACGCTGGCTGGGCATGATGGGCTCCTCGCCGACAGCGCGCGATGCGTCCGCCCGACGTCGCTGCCCCCCGTAACCCCCGTGCCCGCGCCCGACAAGGCGCCCGCGCGATGCGCGACGGGCGGGGGTGCGACCGCGTGCGGCCGGTGGAGGGCTGACAGCGCGGCTGGTTCGGGTAGGCTGCGGGGCAAAAACGACACCACCCCGATGACGACCCGCGCGCCCGCATCTCGCGCGCCGACGCGCGACCCGGTCTCCTGGCTCTACCCGGCCTGCCCGGCTCGACGCGAGGGCTGGCTCGAGGTGGGCGACGGGCACCGCCTGCGCTGGGAGGAGGCGGGCGACCCGGCGGGCGCGCCCGTCGTCGTGCTGCACGGCGGGCCGGGCTCGGGGGTGGCGCCAGAGCATCGACGCTTCTTCGATCCGCGCCGATACCGCGTGATCCTGCTCGATCAGCGCGGGGCTGGGCAGAGCACGCCGCGGGCTGCGACGCACGCCAACACGACGTGGCACCTCGTCTCGGACCTCGAGCGGCTGCGGGAGACCCTCGGCGTCGCGCGTTGGCATGTCTTTGGCGGCTCGTGGGGCAGCACGCTGGCGCTCGCCTATGCCGAGACCCACCCGGAGCGCATCCGGTCGCTGGTGCTGCGCGGCCTCTTCCTCGGACGCCCCCACGAGGTCCGCTGGCTCTACCGCCCCGGGCTCGTGTCGCAGCTGCAGCCCGAGGCGTGGGAGGACTTCCTCGGCCCCCTCCCGCCAGACGACCGCACCGACCCGGAGGCTGCCTATCGGCGTCTCCTCGCGTCCTCCGATCGCGCCGCCGTCATCCGCGCCTGCCGCGCCTTCGCGCGCTGGGAGGCGGTCTTGAGCCATCTCATCAACCCACCCGAGGCGCTCGCGTGCTTCGATCCGACCGCCCCGGTCGACGTGACAGCCCAGCCCGAGGTGGCGGAGGCCCTCACGCGCCTCGAGCTGCACTACTTCGCCCACGGCTGCTTTCTGTCCACGCCTGACCAGCTGCTCGCGGAGGTCGGACGCATCCGGCACATCCCGACCGCCATCGTCCACGGCCGCTACGATCTGGTCTGCCCGGTCGCGACCGCCCTCGACCTCGCGCGGGCCTTCCCCGAGGCCGAGCTGCAGGTCGTCGCCGACGGCGGGCACTCGGCCTTTGATGCCCCCATTGCGCGGGCGCTCGTCGCCGCGACCGACCGCTTCGCCCACCTGCCGTGAAACATGCGGTTCCGCGGTTGGAACAATCCGTTTCAACCACGAAACAGATTGTTTCAGGCACCCGGGGCGAAGTTCGGCGGCCGCTTCTGCAGGAAGGCCATCATGGCCTCGCGCGCCTCGGGTGAGGTCAGCCGCGCCTTGAAGAGGTCGCCCTCGCGCCGCATCACCGCCAGCACCGGCTCGCGCGTGGGCGCCCGCAGCAGCGCCTTCGACGCCCGCACCGCCTCGGGGGCCTTCGCGGCGAGCGCGCGGGCCTTCTCGCGGACCGTCGCGTGCAGCGCATCCTCGGCCACGACACCCGCCACGAGGCCCCAGTCGGCGGCCTCGACCGCGTCGATGGTCTCGCACAGGAGCAGCAGGCGGGCCGCCCGCGCAGCGCCGAACTGGCGCGGCATGAGGTAGCTCGAGGCCGCCTCGGGGACGAGGCCGAGCTCGACGAAGGGCGTCCTGAAGCGGGCGGATGGGGCGGCCCACGCGAGGTCGCAGTGGAGCAGCAGCGTCGTCCCGATGCCGACCGCCGCCCCGTGGACGGCCGCGAGGACCGGCTTCGGGAAGTCGACGAGGGCGAAGAGGAAGCGCATGACCTCGGAGACGTCGCCGCCCGAGCTCGCGAAGTCAGCGAGATCGTTACCCGCCGTGAAGGCGTCGCCCGAACCCGACAGCGTGACGACCGCAACCGCAGGGTCGTCTGCAGCCGCCGCGAGCGCGTCGGCGAGGGCCATGTACATCGCGCGCGTCAGGGCGTTCTTCTTGGCCGGGCGGTCGAGGACGAGATGAAGGACGCGGTCCTCGCGGGTGGCGGTGACGTGGCTCGGTGTGGTCGTCAAGGTGGGCTCCAGCGGTGTCAGGGGATGAAGTCGACCACCGCGCGGCGCGGGGTCGTGGTCGCGTCGCGCGCGAGGGCCTCGAGATCGGCGCGCTCGCGGAGGACGGGCGGGGCCTCGTTCTTCGCCCAGGCGTCTGCCCCGTCGCGGTAGAAGGGGCTCGTCGGGCGCTCGCTCTGGCCGCCCGGGATGACGCCGCGGAAGGTGACCGGCTCGGTCAGCCCGTAGACGTTGCGGATGGCGGCCCCGCTCGAGAAGGTGAAGGTGCGCCCGAAGAGGCCGGGATCGGCCGCATCGACCCCGAAGGAGTCGCCCGGGCGCGGGTAGCCAGCCGCATGCTCGGCGGCGGTCGGGATGTCCCAGCTGCGGCTGACGTTGTGGCGCAGCGTCACCGCGTGCAGCGCGCCCCAGCGCCAGGCGGCCATGTCAGCCGTGCCGAAGCCGCCTTGCCGGGCTGGTCCGACCGCCGCCGGGTCGGCGAGGAAGGCGAGGGCCTTGCCGAGCGCTCCGATCATGATGGCCGCCCGGGTCTCGACGACGTCGACCGTCGCCCGGTCGTCCCAGACCGCGTGCTCGGCGTCCTCGGGGCGCGTCGAGGCGAGGGCCTCGGGCGCGGTCACGAGGCGGATGAGGAAGCGGCCGGTCATCGAGCCGCCGAGCCCGAGGAGCCCCTCGTCCTCGAGGGCGTCCTCGACCAGGAAACGCACCCACGTGTTGAAGATGACCGTCGCGATCGACGCCCGCGCCGCGTCGCTGCCGCTTGATGCGCCGACCCCGCTCGCGGCCTCCCAGCCAAGCGCCTCCCAGCCCACGAGATAGCCGCGGGCCTCCTCGATAGCGGGCGTCAGGCGGGCCTCGGCCTGGCTGTCGGCGCCTGTCAGCGCCGCGTCGAGCGCGTCGAGCAGGTGCGGCACGAGGGCCTCGCCAAAGCGCGAGCGGTGATCGCCCTGGATGGCCGCCATGGCGTCGGCGTCGAGCTTGTCGCCCGCGTCGATGGCCGCGCGCAGGCGACGGTCGATCTGGTCGATGCGCAGACCCACATCCCACGCGTAGCCAAGGTAGAGGCCCTCATTGAAGGGGTCGTTGTCAAACGAGAAGCCCGCCGGGTCCGCGTTCGCGGTCACGAGGAAGCCCTGCGGCGGGTCGAAGGCCTGCGGCAGCTCCTCGCGCGGCACGAAGCCGGTCCACTCGGTCTCGCCGGTGTGGCCTGGCATCGGCAGAAACGGCGGGTAGCGGCGGTCGCCCGTCGCCAGGTGCTTGCGGACTGGCACGCGGTGTGATGGGTACCAGCCGATGTGGCCAGCCGTGTCGGCGTAGATCCAGTTCTGGGCCCCGACCCCGAAGCGGTGGAGGGCGGTCTTGAATTCCTCGAAGTTTCGGGCGCGGTTGACGCCCATGATCGCGGAGAGCTCGTCCGTCGCCTCGAAGCCCGTCCAGCGGATGCTCATCGCGAGCGGCTGGCCATCGTCTGTTTCGCGGAAAGACCACGGGAGAATCGGGCCATGGCCTGGGGCGTCGAGGAGGTCGACCTCGAGGAGGCAGGCGCCGCCCTCGGTGCGCTCACGGAAGGTGAGGTTCCGGACCCAGGCGGGGGCGAGGTCGACGCAGGCGCCCGAGGCGGGCTGGAGGAAGCGGAAGGTCTCGGTGCGCACCGTGACCGGCACGGCCTCGTCGCCGTTTCGGATGACGCGCGCGCGCGGTCCGAAGCCAGCGGCCGGGTCGGCTGGCGCAAAGCGCTCGACGTAGACGTCGGTGACGTCCGAGTAGACGACGGTGGCGCCCCAGGCGATGTGGCCGTTGTGGCCAAGCACGATGCCAGGGGCCCCCGCGAAGTTGACCCCCGAGAGCGCGAGCGAGCCGCCCGCCTGCGTGGTGTCAAGGTGAACCTGATAGAAGATCGAGGGGTTGCGGAGCGCGAGATGGGTGTCGTTGGCGAGCATCGGGGCCCCGCTCGCGGTGTGGGCCCCCGCCACGACCCAGTTGTTCGAGCCGAACATCTCGGAGGACGCACGGAAAGCGCGGTGCGGGATGCCCTCCATCGCCTCGAGCCCGCGACGGACCGAGGCCTCGGACAGACGCGCGTCGGCGAGGGCCTCGTAGAACGGGTCGGACAGCACCGCCTCGAGGTCGAAGGTGGCGGGCGCGCCGCGGACCGACCGCGGGAGGGTCGAGGTCTCGGTGACCGGTCGGAAGTCCGCGAGGTCCTTCCAGATCCCCTCGAGCTCCGTCCCCTTCCAGGCGGCGCGCACCGCGAACAGGTGCTCGAGCAGGCCGAGCTCGTCGACGATGCCGCGGAAGCTGAGGTCCCACGTCTGAAGCCGCACGATGGCCATCGTGTCGCCAGGCGTCCAGTCGTGGAGCCCGTCGACGCCGAAGAGCGCGACCTCGGGCGGACCGGCCTCGCGGCCTGCGCGCAGGTTGACGAGGAAGGCATTGACGCCCGCTGCGAAGTGTTCGACCGCGGCGAAGGTCTCCGGATCGTCCGTTCGCGCCTTCTCGGCCATCGCCTCGGCGACCGCGCCGAGCCTCAGCAGCCGCAGGAAGAGGTCGCCCGCGAGGGCCCCGCGTCCAGACAGCTCGGCGAGGCGACCGCGGGCCGCGAGCCGCAGCGTGTGCATCTGGAAGATACGGTCGCGGGCGGTGACGTAGCCCTGGGCGCGGAAGAGGTCGGCCTCGTTGGCGGCGTGGATGTGCGGGATGCCGCGGCCATCGACCAACACACGGACAGGTCCCGAGAGGCCTGGGAGTGCGAGGACCTCGTCCGCCGCGACCTCGGAGGCCGGGAAGAAGGTCGGGCGATCATAGGCGGGCGGCGCGACGTCGGCCTCGGCGTCGGCCTCGGGAGGTCTGGAGGCGTCATCGACGGGCTGCGCGCTGTCCGGGGCGGGCGCCGCCGTGTCCGCCACACCCGCGGTGTCGACCGCGGGGGCCTCTGGGGCGTCTCCACAGGCGGCGAGGCTGGCCGCGGACAGGACAGCGAGGATCGGACGGGGTGCTGGCGCGCGCATCATGAGGACCTCCGCGGCACAGCTTGACCCGCCGCGGCGTGGCTTTCAACGGCCTTCTCGCGACGCGGCAGGGGGAGTCGGCCGACGCGGGGTCCGGGCGTGTGAGGCAGATTGTTCCACTACCTCAGACTTATGAAACGTTTTGTTTCATGGCTGAAACAGAACGTTGCAGCGAGGCACGGCGCTCAGGTCCCGTCGAGCTGCAGGAAGACAGCCTTCAGGTAGCGCAGTTCGGGGCACACGAGGGGCGCGGGGTGGTCGGCGGGCTGCCCCATCACCGCGAGCGTACGGCCGCTGCGGCGCGCGGCGGAGAGCCCCTCCTCGATGGCCTCGCGGAAGTCCTCGGGCCCGACGTGGGCCGAGCACGAGGCCGCGAGCAGCACGCCGTCGGGGCTCGTCACGCGGGCGCCGGCCTCGATGAGGCGGCGGTAGGCGCCAAGTGCCGTGGGCACGGTCTTCTTGCTGACCGCGAAGGCG
>SYAK01000398.1 GCA_005788935.1 Pseudomonadota bacterium | reverse complement strand
TTTGTTGCGCCGCATACTCGCGGGCCGCGCGCTCCTCGAAGCGGCGGATGAGCGCCATCTCCTGAAAGGCCTGCCGCAAGGCGTCCCGCCCGAGGCGGAGGGTTGCTTCGTCGTCGCAGCGGTCGGTCGGTCGGGCCATCGAGCGTTCCCCTTCTGGCTGTGCGTGCGAGCGGCCTGCGCGAGGTGCCGATGGGCGGGCCTCGGCCGGTCGCGCTCTCGCGAGGGGTGGTCGTCAGGCGACACCGACGGCGACGTCGTCGTCTCTGAGTCCCCCCGGCGCGCGTGTTGTACGCCCGCAGCGCAACTTTGACAACCCGACTGAACGGTCGGGTTGTCGAAAATCCGCCGACAGGGCTCAGGTGCGGCGGTCGATGCGGTGTGGGTCACATGCGCGCCGCGGGGGCGTGGTGACAGGCGGCGTCAGCGCAAGGTGCGGACGAGGCGGAGGCCCGTCAGTTGGGAGCGCTGCCCCGCGAGGTTCCACGTCAGTGCTCCTGCCGAGATCGCTTCGGGGAAGTCCGCGTAGCTGCCTCCGCGGACGCCGCGCCCGTCGGGTACATGCCCCTGTTGGTCCCAGACCCACTCGGACACGTTGCCGAGCATGTCGCGGAGGCCAAAGGCGTTCGGCGCGCGCGTCCCGGCCGCTCGAGGGCGACGACCGCTGTTGCAGGCGTACCAGGCGATGTCGGCTAGCGGTGTCTCTGGGGCGAAGGGGGTAGCCCCGGTCAGCGCGACGCAGCTCGCTGCGCTGTGTCGGTAGAGCGGCAGCCCATCCGTGCCGATGACCTGCTCGACGTCTCCAGCGTAGGTGTCGGTGACGGTCCCGGCCCGCGCAGCGAACTCCCACTCTGCCGCGGTCGGGAGGCGGTAGCCGGCACAGGAGGCGACGTCCGTCGCGGAGAAGGCGGGAGAAGGGACGCCGCAGTCGAGGGTCCCGTCTTGCCAGGTCCCGGCGCACAGGGTCCCGTCGGGCCGGCGGGAGGGCAGCGCGTAGCACGGCGGGAGGCCGCGGGCGACGCTGGTGGCGTTGGCGAAGGCGAGGGCGCTCCACCAGGAGACGTTGTCGACCGGGACGGCCTCGTCGGGTTCGCCCACGTGGTTGCATTCGTGCCAGCCGGGCCAGGGGCAGTTCACGCTGCGGACCTGGGTCGGGTTCAGGCCACCGCTCATGGCAGTCCAGGCCCCCTGGGTGACCTCCGTCGCATCGAACTCCAGCCCGTGCCGCAGCGTGACCGAGCGGACGGCGGGCGGGGTCCCCATCGCGAATGACCCCCGCGGGATGATGACGGTGTCCGGAGCGTTGCCAGATGCGGAGCGGGCCACGCGGAAGCCCATGACGGGGTCGCGGCTCCACGGGATGTCGGCGTAGCGGGCGGCGGCGCGCACGAAGCGGGCGCTGTTCGTGGCCGTCCCGCCGCGGATGACGCGCAGCGGGAGCGCGGAGGCGAGGCGCTGCGGGTCGACGCCTCCAGGCACGACGGGGTCGTCCGAGATTTCCATGAAGAGCGGCTGCCCGTCCCAGACCCATTCCTGGACGTTGCCGAGCATGTCATGAAGCCCCCACGGGTTCGCAGCCCAGCGCGCGACCGGCCGCGTCGCGCGGGCGGAGTTGCGGCACCACCAGGCGATGGGATCGAGGCCTGGCTGGCGTGTCGAGCAGTCCTCGACGGGGCCGTTGAGGTCGCCGAGCCAGGTCGCGGTCGTGGTCCCGGCGCGGGCGGCGTATTCCCACTCGGCCTCAGTTGGCAGGCGATAGCCGGGGCATTCAAGGACGTCGCCGTGCGGTGTCTCCGGGAAGGCCTCCCCGCAGTCGAGGTCGCCGGACTGCCAGGCGCCCGTGCAGGGGCTCCCGTCGGGCTTGTCTTCGGGGAGGTCGTAGCACGGGGCGAAGCCGTCGGCCCGGCTCAGCGCGTTGAGATAGCCGAGCGCGCTCCACCAGGACACGTTTTCCACGGGGCACTGGGGGCCGCAGGAGGCGTGATGGGAGGGGTTGATGCCCCCGGATTGCGCCATCCATTGCGCTTGAGTTACCTCGCCGCGACCGAGCGTGAAGGCGCGGGTCAGGGTCACGGCGATTTGGGCCTCGTCATGATTGCGGCCGACTTCAGCTTCGGGAGAGCCCATCAGGAAGCTTCCGGGGAGCGCCACGGCGTACGATGGGGGTGGGGCGGTGTCGAGCTCGACGCGCGCGCTGACCGCGACGGCGCCCTTCCAGCCGTCGATGCGCACCCAGGTCGCGTCGCGCGGGAAATTGAAGGTCACCTGGCCGCTCGAAGCGCCAGCGGGGATGAGGACGGCGGGCAACGTGGGGGGCGTCCCGTCGCTTGTCGCAGCGAGGTCCACGAACGCATCGCCGTCAGGGACGGGCCAGGCGAGATGGGCCGTAACGGTGACGGCCGTGCCATGCGTCGCCAGGGCCGGCGAGGCCGCGAGGAGACGGAACTTCGGCTCGGGGGCTCCATCGGGCCGCGGGCCGAGCGTCCGGGCGAGGCGCAGGCCATAGGGGCCGACAGCCCAGCCTGAGGTGACAGAGACGCGGGTCGCGACGTGTGGGACTCCGCTGTAGAAGGCGCCGCCGCCGCGGGCCGATGCGTATCGCTCGCCCGGTCCCGCGCTTTCGGGGTGGTCTTGCCAGGTCCACTCCCAGACGTTGCCGAGCACGTCGTGGAGGCCCCATGGGTTCGAATCTCTGGTCGCGACCGGCTGGGTGACGCCGCCCGAGTTCTGGCACCACCAGGCGATGGGTGCGAGGTTTGGATGCGCGAGGTCGCAGTCGTAGGGCTCGCCCGACAGGTCGCCGAGCCAGGTCGCGGTCGTCGTACCTGCCCGTGCGGCGTATTCCCATTCGGCCTCGGACGGCAGGCGGTAGCCCGCGCAGTCTTCGTGCGTGGTCGCGTTTACCCGGACCTCAGCGTCGCCACATGCGAGGTCACCGCCCTGCCACGTCCCTGCGCAGGGTGTTCCGTCGCGTCGCAGTGCGGGCATCGCGTAGCAGGGGGGCAGCCCGGCGGCCTCGCTCGTGGCGTTGGCGAAGCCGAGCGCGCTCCACCAGGTGATGCCCGCGATGGGCAGGGCGTCGTCGAGCTGCTGCTGTCCGAAGATCCACGGCACCCCGCCACCGAGCGCGGTCCACTGGCGCTGGGTGACCTCGGTCACGCCGAGCTCGAAGGGGTTCCTGAGGGTGACCTCGCGCTGCCCGAGGCCTGCGGGGACAGCCACCGCGTCGCCGTCCGGGGCGCCCATCACGAAGGTCCCGGGCTGGATGACCTCGAAGCCCGGGGTCAGGTCCTGATGGCTCCAGTGCGCGTGGAGGTGGTGATTGACGTTGGTCGTCACGAGGTTGTCGGCGCGGACGCGCGC
>SYAK01000397.1 GCA_005788935.1 Pseudomonadota bacterium | reverse complement strand
GACGACGAAGACCGTGAGAACGAAGGCGATCTCGTCGTGGCCGCCGACGCCGTGACGCCCGCCCAGATCGCCTTCATGGCGCGTGAGGCGCGCGGGCTCATTTGCCTCGCCCTCCGCCCGGAGCTCTCCGACCGCCTCGGCCTCCTGCCGATGGCGGCCGAGAACAGCGCACCCCTCGGGACGGCCTTCACCCACAGCATCGACCACGCTTCCGTGGCAGGCCCAGCCGCGGTGTCCGCCTCCGCGCGCGCCGCGACCATCCGCGCGGCCGTCGCTCCGCTCGCGGTCGCGGGCGAGTTCACGGCACCTGGCCACGTGTTCCCGCTCCGTGCGCGTGAGGGCGGCGTCCTCGTGCGCTCGGGCCAGACCGAGGGGTCAGTGGACCTCGCCCGCCTCGCTGGCCGCCCCGCGGCGGGTGTCATCTGCGAGATCATGGGGCCCGACGGTTCGATGATGCGCCTGCCGCAGCTGCTCGACTTCTCGGCGCGGCACGACATCCCCATCACGTCGGTCGCCGCCCTCATCCGATACCGACTCGAGCACGAGCGCCTCGTGCGCCTCGTGGCGCGCGCCAACATGCCGACCGAGCACGGGGACTTCGCGCTGTCGTGCTACGAGAACACGATCGACGGACGGGTCCACGTGGCGCTCGTCCATGGGCGTCCGGACCCGTCGACCCCTACCCTTGTGCGCGTCCATCGCTCTGACGTGGTCGCCGACGTCTTCGGGCTGGGCGTCAACCGCGCGCGCAACCAGCTGGCTCGGGCGCTCGCCCGCATCGCCCGCGAGCCCGCTGGCGTCGTGGTCTACCTGCGGCCCGACGGCGACGCGGACCCGGTCGACGCCCGCGTCCGGCATTACGGCGCGGTCGCGCGCGGCGAGCGGGCACCGGCGGGAGGCGCGGCGATGGGCTTCCACGATTTCGGCCTCGGCGCCCAGATCCTGCGCGAGCTCGGCCTCGGCCAGATCCGCGTCCTGACCAGCTCGCCGCGGCTCTTCAAGGGGCTCTCCGGGCATGGCCTCGAGATCGTCGATTGGGTTCCGACCGAGCCGGAGGACGACGAGGACCCGCAGCTGTCCAGCGAGGGCCTCGACGCGCCATGATGGTCGCGGACGTCCCGATCCGTCCCGCCGCGACGGTGGTGTGCGCCCGGGCTGGGGACAGTTCGGCGGCGGCACCGGAATACTTGCTGTTGCAACGATCATCGCGGCAGGCGTTCATGCCGGATCTCTGGGTGTTTCCCGGAGGGCGCGTCGACCCAGAGGACGGCCCCGAAGGTCACCTCGAGACGTTCCGACAGACCGCGTGGCGCGAGGCGCTCGAAGAGGCTGGCCTCACACTTCCGCGGACCGCCTGGCCGGAGTTCGCCCGCTGGGTCACGCCGATTGGCGAGCGGCGGCGATACGACACCCGCTTCTTCCTCGCGACGGTCCCGAGGAGCCTGTCAGCGGTCGCTGTCGACGCGGCCGAGGTGGTCGCCGCGCGCTGGCTCGCCGCCGACGCGGCCCTCGCATGCCACCGCATGGGGACGCTGGCGCTCGCACCGCCGACATGGGCGACGCTCAGCGCGCTCGCGTCGCATGGGACCCTCGAGGCCGCCGTTCGTTGGGCGGACGGGCTGTCGTCCCCGGAGCCCCTGACCCCCACGCGCACGACCTGGCGCGGGCGGCTGGCGGTCCGCTGGGCGGGCGGCGCCCTGTGGTTCGCGCCGATTACGCAGGCCGCAAGCGAAGCAGGCGCGTGGGAGCCCCTTCACGAAGCCCCCGACGCACCTTGAAGACGCACATGAAGGCGACGCCTTACTGCAGGAAGCAGCGGGTGTCGTAGTCGATGACGACGGCGTCGCCCGCCTGCGGCATGCAGGCGCCAGCCTCGTCGAAGACGACCGCGTTGCTGTCCTCGTCGTAGAACCAGTTGGCGCCCCCGTCATCGGCGCAGGCCTGCCCGCCGACGGTCAGCGCGATGGTCGCGGGCTCGGGGATGCGCGCGAGGTAGAACTGACGTCGCAGACCGAAGGCGATGGCCCCGATTGATGCGAGACCATTCGAGAAGTTTGCGTCGCAGATGCTGATGACGGAGCCGCCCGTTGCGGTCGCGACGTCGATGTAGCGCCGCCCCGCGACCGCGCTGCCCGCTGGGGTGTCACAGCCGTTCGGGGCGTCGCCGACGATGGCGTGCAGGTGCATCATGCCGGTATTGTAGATCCCCTTGATACTTCTAAAGAAGTTCACATAGAAGTTCAGGTCGCCTGGCGAGCTGTCCTCCTCGTCCGACACGATGACGATCTCGAGGGCCGCGTCATCCCGCAGGAATCCGCGATTGCGCCCCCCGCAGAAGCCCTCGACGCAGCGCTCGGGGGCCTGGCATTGGGTGTCGGTCGTGCAGGCGGTCCTCGAGTCCGCAACGAGCGGCAGGCTGAGCGCGGCCTGGGCCGCCGCGAGTCCCTTCTCGTCCGCCGAACCGTCGGTGCCGACGCGGAAGTTCGCCGACAGCTGGGTCGTGTTCGCGCGGGTCACGAAGCGTCCCTGGCCCGCCGCCGCCACGAGCTGCCCCGCTTGCGCGTCCATGTCGGTCGTCGTGACGCCGATGTGGTAGTCGTTGTTCCACTGGCCTGCAGCCGCGATGAATGACTGGAAATTTGCGGCGAGGTTGGACTGGTTCGAACTCATCGAGCCGGAGTTGTCGACGACGAACAGCACATCCACGTCCTGACCCGTCGTCTGGACGTAGCGGTCGGTGTGCGACGTCTCGTAGGTGCCAGCGCCCGAAAGCGGCACGACAACTGTCGGGAATGACTCGCCGTTCGTGTAGAACCCGAGGCCGCAGCTGTCGCTGCCGGGGTCCTGCGGCACATAGACGACATCCACCGTGGTCGCCCCGTTGGCCCCGAGTCGCAGCGGAAGGGGCGGCGCCTGACGGAGACGGAACTCGACCGAGCAGTTCTCGAGCTTGATGTCGGTCACGTCGAGGTCGGCCGACCCGACATTGTAGGCCGAGACGGTGATGGTCTGGCTCTGGCACCCGATGGTCGTCAGGCCGAACTCGACCTCGCCAGGCAGCACGGCGAGCTGGGCGATGCCGCTGCGGGCGGACAGGTTCGGCGTCCACGGCGTCGTCGTCCCGGCCTGCGGCTTCGGGAAGATGACCGGCTCGGTGGTCCCGCTGTACGGATCGATGACACGTACCCCGACGAGCCCGGGATAGCTCGTCATCTCGTCACCGAAGAGAGGCGCCGTGTCGGGCGGCGAGAAGGACACCTCGAGCGGATAGCTCTGGCCCGCCCGGAGCCCGTTCTGGAAGGCTGGCGGCGTCCGCGTGACGCGGTAGTACCGGCTGTTGCCGCCCACCTGGATCGTCGTCGACGGGTCACTGCAGCTGCCCTGAAAGAAGAAGCCGGGGAGGCCGGCGCTGCAGTCGTTGACGAAGGCCGAATGGAAGGAGCAGTCGCCCGACCCCTGGTTGACGAGACGGAAGGCCATCGTGCGCCGGCTGCCACGCGCGACGATGCCGAAGTCCATCGTCTGCGGCACGAGCGCGATGTCACACGTGGGAGCCCCGGCCCGCGAAGCCTTGAGGTTGACCTCCCAGGCTGGTCGGACGCCATCGTTCGACGCGACCGTGACCTTGCCCCAGGCGACGCCGAAGGCCGGCCCGCCGTTGTCGAAGCGGACCTTGACCGTCCGCGATGTGAGCGGCCCGATGAGCCCCGGTCCGCGCGTCGCGGCCGTCGGGCCCCACGCGTCATCCTCGACGATCGTGAAGGCCCCGCCAGCGTCGTCACCGAACGTGATGGCGCTGACCTCGAGCGGCGCGTTGCCGGCGTTGAACAGGACGAGGTCCCGCTCGCGCCCCACGTTCAGCGGCACAAAGCCAAAATCAAGCAAATCCGGCGGATTGACTTGCAGAATCGGCACCTCGGCACGCCCGAAGACCAGCACGTCGAACAGGCCACCGTTGCCCGGGTCGTTCGAGTTCAGCTGCAGCCGCGCGATGGGCCCCGTGGTCTGGACCATGTCGGTGCGCGGCGTGAAGGCCACCTCGAGCGACAGAAAGGCGCCTGGCGCCACGGTCGTGCCCGCCGCGAGCCCACGCAGCTCCACCGTGTCGGACGAACCCGGAAGGGCCGTGACCCCCGCGATGACGAGCGGCCGCTCGCCCGCGTTCGAGAGTGTCAGAGGAATGGTGGCCGTCACCCCTGTCGGTCGGTAGCCGAAGTCGATCGGGTTTGGGAACGCCTCGATGCGCGGCCCGACCTCGCGGCCAATGACCTTGACCGGCGGCGAGAGCTCGCGGGCCTCGCCGTCGATGAGGTAGGCGACCTCGAGGCGCCCCTCGTCATTGCCGCCGCCCGTCGGCAGGTAGCCGAGGCGCACGGTGATGCTCGCGTCGGGTGCGAGCGTCAACGGCAGCGCGCCGATCGCGATGACCGTCATGTCCGTCG
>SYAK01000396.1 GCA_005788935.1 Pseudomonadota bacterium | reverse complement strand
TGGCCTTGTCTTCCAGTTCATCCAGAATCCGCTTGATCTTCTGCATGGCGATCAACTCCGTATCCTGCACGATCTGGCCTTTTGGTTTGGCTTGTGGTTGGTTTTCCGTTGACATCAATTCCCTCTTTCTCGATCTTAGATCGAACGGTTATGTAGCTAGCCCAGAACAGTTCCAGGCATTCGCGAAGTTTCTCGGTAAATTCGTCAGGCGTGACGCGGACAAGCAGCTCGGGCGAGGCGCCGACGAGCGTCGTCCCGCCGAGCTCGAGGTAGAACATCCACGGTGACGGGTTCAGCGCGCGCAGGCTGCGGTAGACCGAGAACGGGTGAAGATCGCCGCGCGGCTGCGAAAAGCGTCGCGACAGGACGACCTGGATGATGTCGCCCGCCCCGATCCAGCCCTTCGCTTCGCGCACGAGGGCCTCGAATTCGCTGTCCTGGACGCTGGTCTCAACGGCCTCGGAGGCGGCCGCCGCATGGGAGGGAAGCGCAGGCAGCGGCCCCTCGAGGCGCGTGGCCACCTCGTCGAGGGCTGCGAGCGCCCGCGCCCAGAGCGTCTGCAGGTCCGCGCGGCTCGACTCGGGCGGGATCGCGACGACCGATGTCAGCGTGGCGCGGTGACGGACGTTGTCCCAGACGAGCACGACGCCCGCCTCCATCAGCACGAAATCCGGCGTGGCTCCGGATGGATGGCGGTCCGGAAGCGTCTCGAAGGCCCGCGCCGCGTCCCACGTGATGGCGCCGACGAGCCCCCCGAAGAGCCGCGGCAGCTCGACCCGGGCTCCGGCGGGCCCGACGCCCGGAGCCACCGCCGCGCCCGCGTAGCGCCCGAGCGCGGCGCGCAGCGGACCGTCACGCGTCTGAAAGGGCGTCGAGACCACGTCACCTGTGGCCGGTTTTAACACCTCGAGCGTCGATCCACGGCCCGTCAGCACGACGTGAGGCTCGGATCCGAGCAACGTGTAGCGCCCCTGCGTCTCGCCGCCCTCGACCGACTCGAGCAGGAAGCTCCACGCCCCGCGCCGCACCTTCCAGAGCGCCGCGACCGGAGTCTCGAGATCGGCCATCACCGCGCGCGCCACCGGGACATGCGTAAAGCGCCCCGCGTGGGCCAGAAACGCCTCGAACCCCGCCGACATCGTGACCTCCTGCATGAAGCGCGATAGTAGACCGCCCGATGCCGAAGCTCAACGTGCTCTACTTTGCCCACGTCCGCGAACGGGTCGGGGTGCCGTCCGAGACCCTCGAGACGCACGCGACGACCGTCTCCGGGGCCATCGCGGACCTCGTCGCCCGCCACCTGGCCCTCGCCCCCCTGCTCCCGCGCTGTCGCATCGCCCTGAACGGCGCCTTCACCGACGGTGACGCGCCCGTGGCGGACGGCGACGAGCTCGTCCTGATCCCTCCCGTCGCGGGTGGTATCGACCTGCCGCGGGTGCACGTGGGGCCCGAGGTCCTGACCGAGGCACGGATGGCCGAGGTCCGCGCGACCGTCGCGTCAACCGCCCATGGCGCGGCCGTCGTCTTCATCGGCATGGTCCGCGACCACGCCCGCGGCCACGCCGTCGAGGCGCTCGCCTACGAAGCCTATGTCCCGATGGCCGTCCGCGAGCTGACGCGCATCGTCACCGAGGTCGAGACGGCCTTCCCCGGCGTTTCGGTCGCGGTCCACCACCGGACAGGCGACCTCGTCCCGACCGACGTCGCCGTCATCATCGTCGTGGCGAGCGCGCACCGCGGCCCCGCCTTCGCGGCCTGCGCCGACACCATCGACCGCCTGAAGCGCGACGTGCCCATCTGGAAGCGCGAGCGCGGCCCCGATGGGGCCGAGTGGATCGACGACCGTCCCTGACCGAGGCGGCCGCCGTGGTGCCCCGACGCGTCCGGCCGGTCAGCACAACGGCGCGCCGACGCAGCATTTTCAAAGTGTTCTGGCATGAATGAATGACCATTCATTTATTCGTTGCCTCGCGCCGGCCCCGTCAATATAGCTGTTCCGGCGCACCGACGCCGCTGCGCGACCAGACCTGCACCGTCTCACCGTCTCAAGGAGGACCGAGCCATGGCCGATTTTTACGCCGACATGCGGGACATCCGCTTCAACCTCTTCGACTTCCTCGACCTCGGCACGCTCTCGAAGTCCGAGCGCTTCGCGGACGCAGACGCCGCGACGATGAACGACGTCCTCGACCTCGCGCTGCAGCAGAGCGCCGAGGTCCTCTTCCCCGCCAACCACGCGGGCGACTCCGAGGGCGTCCACTTCGCCGACGGCAAGGTCACGATGCCGAAGGGCTTCAAGGAGGTCTACAAGGCCTACAGCGACGCGGGCTGGAACAGCCTGTCCTTCCGCCCGGACCAGGGCGGCCAGGGCTTCCCCTTCACGCTCCACATGGCCTCGCAGGAGCTCTTCACGGCCGCCAACGTGAACTTCATGTTCACCCCGGGCCTCAGCCACGGCGTCCTCGGCATGATCTTCGAGTTCGGCACCGCCGACCAGAAGGCGATGTACGTCGACCGCCTGCTCTCGGGCGAATGGTCGGGCACGATGTGCCTCACCGAGCCGCACGCGGGCACCGCGGTCCCCGACCTCAAGTCGACCGCCCGCCCCATCGAGGGCAAGCCCGGCTTCTTCAGCGTCAAGGGCCAGAAGGTCTTCATCAGCTCGGGCGAGCATGACCTCACCGACAACATCGTCCACGCCGTCCTCGCGCGCGTCGAGGGCGACCCGAGCGACCACCGCGGCGTCTCGCTCTTCCTCGTGCCGAAGAACAAGCACGACGCCAAGGGCAAGATCCTCGGCCGCAACGACGTCACCTGTATCGCCGTCGAAGAGAAGATGGGCATCCACGGCTCGGCCACCTGCCAGCTCGTCTTCGGCG
>SYAK01000395.1 GCA_005788935.1 Pseudomonadota bacterium | reverse complement strand
GCTCGGCCATGAACTCGAGCACCTCGAGGACCTGCGTCCACGAGGCCTCGTTGTTGTCACGGACGCCCATCGCGGCGGAAATCGAGAGGCCCGAACCCCAGATGCCCTTGAAGCCGGCCTCTTCCACGATCTTGGCCGACAGCCCGTTGTGGGCCTCGCAGATGAACTCGAGCTCGTGGGACGTGAGCAAACCCTTGAAACGCGTCGTCTTCTTCATCGTGATCCATCCCGCGGTGGGGTGACGGTTGCGGCGGGCAGGCGGCGCGCTGTCGCGTCAGCCCGTACCGGTTCGGCGGGTTCTACACGTTCGGGATCGGCGCCGCAAATGCGGAGATACCGCCGATCACCGCGAAAAGATTTTCGCACCTTCGCCTCGCGAGGACGCTCGCCAGGACACCCCGCGCGGGGGTAGGATCGGCGCGGCATCTTCGCCGACCGGAGCCGCCCGCCGATGGCCGACTCGCCCCTCCGCACCCTGCCCCGCGTCGATCACCTCGCGGCCCGCCTGCCGCCCGCGATCCCGCGCCCGCTCGCGACCGACATCGCCCGCGCGACCCTCGCTGCCGCCCGCGAGGCCGTGCTTCAGGCCCTCGGACGTGGCGGCCCCGTCCCGGCCTGCGACCTCGATCACCTCGCCGCGACAGCCTCCGAGACGGCCGCCGCGATGCTCGCGCCACGACTTCGGCCCGTCCTGAACGCAACAGGGATCGTGCTGCACACGAACCTCGGCCGTGCCCCGCTGCCGCCGCTGTCCCCCGCTGCGCTCGGCGCGTCGAACCTCGAGTACGACCTCGCGACGGGCGAGCGAGGCTCGCGGACAGCCCTCGTCGCCCCGCTGCTCGCGGCCCTGACCGGGGCCGAGGCTGGCGTCGCGGTCAACAACGCCACCGCCGCCCTGATGCTCGCGGTCGCGGCCGCCTCGCGCGCCTCCCTGGACGGCGCGATCGAGGTCGTGGTGTCGCGCGGCGAGCTCGTCGAGATCGGCGACTCCTTCCGCCTGCCCGACGTGCTTGCCTCGGCTGGCGTCAAGCTGCGCGAGGTCGGCACCACCAATCGCACGACGCTCGCCGACTACGCCGCCGCGCTCGCGCCGCGACCCGCCGCGGTCCTGCGCGTCTACCCCTCGAACTATCGCATCGTCGGCTTCACCGAGTCCCCGCCGATCCCCGACCTCGCTTCCCTGACGTCCGCCGCGGGCGTCCCGCTGATCGTCGACGTCGGCAGCGACCCGCTGACGCCGCTCGCGCTGCCGCCCGAGAAGCCGGCAGCGCGCGCGCTCGTGGCGGCGGGTGCCGACCTCGTTCTCTTCTCCGGTGACAAGGAGGCTGGCGGCCCCCAGGCCGGGCTGATCGTGGGCCGTGAGTCCCTCGTGGCGCACGTCCGGCGCCACCCGTGGATGCGGGCCATGCGCGTGGACAAGCTCCGGCTCGACGCGCTGCTCGGCGTCCTCCAGATCCACCTGCGCGGCGCTGGAGGGACGCTGCCGACCCACCTCGCGCTCAACGCGACGCCAGCCGAGCTCGCGACGCGCGCCCGGGCCTTCGTCGCGCGCCTCGCGGATCCGCGCCTCACGGTTGTCCCGACCGACGACGCCGTGGGCGGCGGCGCCCACCCCGGGACACCCCTCCCGGGCGCGGGGGTCCACGTCGCGACTAGCCGTGCGCGCGACCTCACGGCACGGCTTCGGGCGGGCGAGCCAGCCGTGGTTGGACGCGTCGACGACGGCGGCGTGACGTTGTCCCTGCGCGCGATCCCGCCCGAGCAGGACGTGGCGCTCGGCGACGCGTTGAAACGAGCGCTTGACACCCTGCCACCTGCGCGATAGCTCTGCGCCCCCTTCGAGCGGCCGACCGATTTCGCACGTGCGCTCCCGAAGGCCCCGCACCTCAGTGTCGACCCCCGTGGAGATCCGCATGTCCACCAAGCTCCGCCTCGCTCGCTACGGCTCCAAGAAGCGCCCCTTCTACCGCATCGTCGCTGCCGACTCGGCGGCCCGTCGTGACGGGCGCTTCCTCGAGCACGTCGGGACCTACGACCCGACCAAGAACCCCCCGGCCGTCTCGCTCGACCGTGAGCGCGTCAAGCACTGGCTCGCCACGGGCGCCGAGGCGACCGACACCGTCGCGATGATCGTCCGCGACTTCATGAACGCCGAGGACACCGCCTTCCGTCCGTCGCCGCGCAAGACCGCGCCGAAGGTCGGTTGATGTCGGCCACCGGACTCGAGCCCTTCGTCGAGCTCGCGACGATTCTGGCGCGCCGCCTCGTCGATCATCCTGACGAGGTCAGCGTGTCGACGCGCTCGGGTGGGGACTCCGAGACGCTCATGGTCCGCGTCCACGCGGACGACTTTGGGCAGGTGATCGGCCGTCAGGGTCGTACAGCCCGCGCGCTCCGCGCGATCGTCAAGCACGCCGCAGCCCGCCGCGGGATGCGCGTCTCGCTCGAGATCGCCGAGTAACGTCCGCCCTCGCGGTGCGAGGCGCACCAAGGCGAACGACCATGGCCGCCACAGCCCCGCACGCCGCAGACACGCACGCCGCAGACCCGCACGCGAAGGACCCGTCCGACCGCGCTCCAGCGGCCCTCGACGCCCTGCTCAAGCTGGGCGTGGTCGGGCGCGCGCATGGCCTGCGCGGTGGCTGTCACGTCCACGCCTTCAACCCGGGCAGCCAGCTGTGGCGCTCCGGGCTTGAGGTGTTCGCCATCCCCGCCGACGGCCCCGCGCCAGCCGCTTCGCCACGTGTCCTGCGCGTGACCGAGGCGCGCCGGACCCCGGACGCCCAGGTGCTCGTCACCTTCGACGGGGTCGCGACGCGTGAGGCCATCGAGGTGCTGCGCGGCTGCGTGCTCGCCGTGCCGCCTGCGTCGCTCCCAGCGCCCGGCGTCGACGAGGTCTATCACCACGAAGTGGTCGGCTGGCACGCGATCGACCCCGAGGGCGCTCCACTCGGCACGGTCTCAGGCATCCTGGCGCTCCCCGCGCAGGACCTGCTGGCCATCGCGCGCCCTGGCGCAGCAGCGGGGCGCGACGACGTGCTCGTCCCGTTCGTCGGCGCCATCGTGCGCGAGATCCGCCGCGACACCCGTACGCTGGTCCTCGACCCGCCCGAAGGCCTCTTCGACCTCGACGCGGACGCGGCGCCCGACGACGCGGACACGCCGCCCCCCGCACCAAGGCCCCGCGTCGCGCGCGGCCAGGGACCCCGGTCGTGACCTTCCGCTTCGACGTCGTGACGCTCTTCCCCGAGTTGTGCGCGCCCTATCTCGGCGGCAGCATGCTCGGTCGCGCCGCCGCGCGCGGGCTCATCGACGTCGGCTACACCGATCCGCGCGCCTTCACGGACGACGTCCACCGGACCGTCGACGACGCGCCGTTCGGTGGCGGGGCGGGGATGGTGATGCTGCCCGAGCCCTTGGCGCAGGCCATCGATCAGGTTCGCGCGGCGCGCGCCCCCGCGCGGGTCGTGCTGATGTCGCCAGCTGGGCGCCCCTTCACGCAGCGCGTCGCCGAGGAGTACGCCGCGGGCGGCAGCCTCGCCCTCGTCTGCGGGCGCTACGAGGGGGTCGACGAGCGGATCGCGGCCCACCTGGTCGACGAGAGCCTGTCGCTCGGCGACTTTGTGCTGACGGGCGGCGAGCTCGCCGCGATGGCCGTGATCGACGCGGTCTCGCGCCTCGTGCCTGGCGTGCTCGGCAACGCCGAGGGGGCGGTCGGAGAGTCCTTCTCGGACACCGATCTGCTGGAATATCCGCAGTATACCCGCCCTCGCACGTGGCGCGGCCACGAGGTCCCCGAGATCCTGCTGTCGGGCAACCATGGCGCGATCGCGCGCTGGCGCCTCGAGCAGCGCAAGCTCCGCACCGCCGCGATCCGGCCCGAACTCTGGGCCCGCTGGCAGGCGGTCAACCCGGAGCCGCCGCCGCGCGCGAAGCGCAGGAAGCGCAGCGGGAGGCCGACACCCGCCGAACCGACCCGAGGCGACCCCTCGACCTGAACACGCGACCTGAAACCTCTTGCGCAGGGGAACGCGATGGATATCTTCACAGCCTTGGTTCATCACCCGGTGCTCAACCGCACCGGGGGGACCATGACGAGCGCCGTCACCAACCTTGACGTGCATGATTTCGCCCGGATCTCGCGCACCTACGACTGCGCGGGTACCTTCATCGTCACCCCGGTCACCGAGCAGCTCCGCCTTGTCGACACCATCCGCGGCCACTGGGCGCCAGCGGACAGCCCGAGCGGGCAGAGCACGAACCCGAGCCGCACCGAGGCCTGCTCGCGGCTCAGCGCGGTGCCCTCCCTCGAAGCCGCCATCTCGACCATCACGGAAAAGACCGGCCACACCCCGCTCGTCATCGCCACCTCCGCCCGCCCCGAGCATCGCCTCCCCGAACACATCGCCCTCAGCTGGAACGACGCCCGCGCCCGCTTCGCCGAGCCAGGTGGCGCCGCCCTGATCCTCTTCGGCACCTCCTGGGGCCTGACGCGCGAAGCCCTCGCGCAGGCGCAGGCGATGCTCCCGCCCGTCAACGCAGTCCCGGCCCGCGCCGGATACAACCACCTCCCTGTACGAGCCGCTTGCGCCATCATCCTCGATCGTGTATGCGGCGACCGCTGATTTTCGGAGAAACCCATGAGCATCCCGCACGCCATCACCCAGATCCAAAATCTCCAGCTGCGTCAGGACCTGACGAGCTTTGCCCCGGGCGACACGCTCCGCGTGCACGTCCGCATCCGCGAGGGTGAGAAGGAGCGCGTCCAGGTCTTCGAAGGCGTCTGCATCGCGCGCCACAACAGCGGCATCAACTCGACCTTCACGGTCCGCAAGGACAGCTACGGCGTCGGCGTCGAGCGCGTGTTCCCCACGCACTCCCCGCGTATCGAGAAGGTCGAGATCGCCGACCGTGGCCGCGTCCGCCGCGCCAAGCTGTTCTACCTGCGCGATCTCAAGGGCAAGGCCGCCCGCATCCGCTCCGTCCGCGACGCCTGATCGCGTTCGACGCGCCTCGCGCCCTCAGCCGGCCTGCCATTGCAGCGCCGGCTTTTTTTGCTGGAGTGCTGGAGTCGACGATGCCGCCGCGACGCAAGGCGACCGAGACCCTGCAACTGCCGCTCCTCGGGGACGCGCAGCCCGATCGCGGCGCGCCCGACCTGCTCCGCCCCGCCGACGGCTACCGCTGCGGCGACCTCGAGGCCGAGGCGAGCCGGCGTGGCTGGGACCTCCTGATCGGCCTCGATGAAGCGGGGCGCGGGCCGCTCGCGGGCCCCGTGGTCGCGGCGGCCTGCAGCCTGCCGCCAGGACGGCTCGCTGAAGCCGCAGCCCTCGGGCTCGACGACTCGAAGCGGCATGACGAGGCGGCGCGCGAGGCGCTCTTCGGCTGGATCACCGCCCATGCGCGGGCCTTCGCGGTCGCGATCGTCAGCGCGGAGGACATCGACGCGATGAACATCCTGCGGGCCTCGCTGCACGCGATGCGCCTCGCCTGGGACGACGTCGTCGCGGCCGATCCGCCGCTCGTGACAGCGCGCGTCCTCGTCGACGGCCGCGATCGGGCCCCGTTGCCCGAGGCCACCTGGCAGCAGCCGCTCATCAAGGGAGACGGGCGGTCGCTGAACGTCGCGGCGGCGTCGATCCTC
>SYAK01000394.1 GCA_005788935.1 Pseudomonadota bacterium | reverse complement strand
CGGACGCCTCGCGCTGCGCCACGTGGGCGAGCTCGTGGGCGACGACCGCGCGGCCCTCGGGAGCACGGGCATCGACGCGCGCAGCGTCGAGCGAGATGACGCCGTCGCGCATGAGCCCGAGGCGCCCTTCGCCTGGCGCGTTCCGGGACACCTCGACGTCAAGCTTCGCCGCGTCGAGCGACAGCTCGGGGGCGAAACGGGCCACCGCCTCGGCCACCGCCGCGCGCGCCTCGACGTCCGCATCACCACGGACCGCGGGGGCCTCCGCGGCTTTCCCGACGCGGTTCGCAAGGCGTCCGAGCAACGCCGAGAGCGCCTGAGGCGCCACCGAGGCGACACCTGGGCCCGCATCGATTTGCGGCTGAGCGTCGCGCGCGATGGCCTGCGCAAGCTCTCGCGCGCTCGCCGCCGGGGCCGCCGCGGGCCCGTCGAGCCCGGGGTCCACGAGCGCACCGCGCCCCCTCAGCCCAGAGAGGCCACGAGGCCCCTGCTGCCGCAGGTCGACGCCGGTCTCGCGCGCGATCTCGGCGAGGAAGCGGTTCCGCTCGGCGGGCGCGAGCAGCTCGCTGTCGAGGACCTCCCACGCCAGCTCGAGGACCTCGACCACGTCGGGCCCCGAGAGGCGCAGCGCCTCATCGAGCCGCTGGCGCAGGGCGCGCTGGCGGTCGTCACGGGTCTGAAGGTCGGCAAGGGTGGAGCGGCGCATGACCATGGCTTCCTCACGTGGAAGATGGTTTCAGGACCGACCGCGTCCCCCGACGGGACTCTTGTGGAACATACAAGGTCGGCGGTCCAGCGGTCAAGCTAGCACGGCCAGCCGGCCGTCGACAAGGCGACCTCGCTTCGCGCCCGGGCACGACGCCAGCCGCTCGCGAGCGGCCCCGGAGGAGGCGCGGCAGGCGCCCGAAGTCCGGTCGTAGGCCGCGCGGACCGGCGATCCTTGCCGCGGCGCGTGTTCTGGCGTAGCGTCTGGCCCCGTCCCGGGTGGCGGCCTCCGCGCCTTCCGCCCCGTCACGCTTCACGCCCCCTGCCCGCGAGGTCTCTTCCATGAAGCTCCCGCTCCCGTCGCTCGCCGTGCTCGCCGCAACCGCAGCCCTCGCACCCGTGGCCCGCGCCGACGAGGCCCCGCCCGCCGCGACGACCGAGGCTCCGCCCGCCGCGACGACCGAGGCTACCCCTGTGACCACGACCGCGACGCCCGCCACGGACGCGCCCACCGAGCAGCCCGCGCCCGAGCAGCCCGCGCCCGAGCAGCCTCCCGCAGACGTCGTGACCGTCGCAGCACCCGTCGACCCCGCGAAGAACCTGCTCCACGCCGAGCTCGCGACCGGTGCAATCGGCGGCGTCGGGCTCGCGGCCTTCTCGGTCGGCTACGAGCGCATGCTGACCGACAACCTGAGCGCCCGCGTCGGTTTCGGCGTGACGGGCGGACAGCGCGACAGCTTCGGCCTCGGCGGCGGCGAGCGCCACGAGATCCGCGGCTTCGGCGGCTACGCGATGGTGAACGGCCTCTTCGGCGACACCCACAAGCTCGAGGTCGGCCTCGGCGCCGCCTATGGCGTCGCGACACGCAAGACGCGGGACGCGAGCTACGTCGTGACCGAGCAGGACAGCGAGTGGCTGACGCCGCAGGCCTCGCTCGCCTACCGCTACCAGCCCGCGGAGGGCGGCTTCTTCTTCCGCGTCGGCGCCGTGTGGAGCCTCAACTGGGGCACGCCGCTCGGCCTCGGAGCCGGCTGGGCCTTCTGAGGCCACCCGAACGCCACCCGCCGTCGCCTGCCGAGGCCCCGCCATGAGCCAGCTCCAGCCACCGTCCTGGGACGCCTTCTTCAGCCGCATCAAGGCCATCTACTGGCCGTCGCTCGCGCCTTGGGCGCGCGAGGCGTCGTGGCCGGGGCATGACGTCGCGACCGGCCCGAGCCCGGTACCCGATGACGTCTGGCAGGCCGCGCTGATCGTCTACCCGAACCCATTGGCGTGGCTCGAGAACCCGGTGCCGCAGCTGAAGGGGCGCACCCCGCTCGAGGCGCTGAAGCGCGGGCAGGTCGACGAGGTTCGCGGCACCATCATGGCGGTCGCCGACTTCTTCCTCGCGGACCCGTCCGAGGTCGTGCCGTGGCCCGAGGACGCGCCAGGCGACGAGGCGCACGACAGCGACGAGCCGGAGGCCACCCCTTGACGAGCCGCGTCCTCGTCGCCGAGCCGTCGCGCACCCTCGCCGCGCTCATCCGCGCGACCCTCACCGAGGCGGGCTACGAGACCGACGTGGCCTCCGACGGGGCGTCCGCGATGGCCTCGGCCCGCGCGCGGACGCCTGACGCGCTCATCGTCGACATCGGGCTCCCCGGGCTCGATGGCTACGCGCTCGCCCACGCGGTCCGCCACCTGCGCGGCGAGGCGGTCCCGACGCTGCTCCTCGCCCCCGACCACGCCGTCCTCGACCCCGAGCGCCTCGCCTACGTCGGCATCGACGAGGTCCTGACCAAACCCTTCGAGCGTACCGTGCTGCTCGGTCGCATGCAGGGGCTCCTCCCCCGCCCGCGGGTCGGGATCCGCCCTCCCACCCTGCCAGCCGCCGCTCCTCCCTGGGCGGACGCGGCCAACGCGGCCACGACCCCGCATCACGGGCCCCCGCACCACGGCTGGCCCGACGCCACCGCCTCGGGCGAGGACCCCGACGCCCGCCTCCGCGTCCTCGTCAGCGACGCTGTCGGCCGCCTCCTGCCGTCTGTCGTCGGCGCGCAGGTCGAGCAGGCGCTTGGCGCGGTCGTGCGCGACCAGCTCGAGACCCTGACGCGCGAGCGCCTCGGCGCCACCTTCGAGCGGACGATCCGTGGCGCGGTCGCCGAGCTCGCCGAGCCCGCCCGGCTCGATGCCATCGCGCGCAACCTCGTGGCCGAACGCCTCGAGGAGGTCGCCCGCGGGATCGGCGCCGATCTGCGGACCCGCCTCGAGGCTCACGTGACCCGCGAGCTCGACGCCTACGTGCGCAACGAGCTGACGCGCAAGCTCGAGCGACAGGCCGAGCAGATCGTGTGGAAGATCGTGCCGTCGCTCGCCGAGGAGCTCGTGCGCGAGGAGATCAAGCGCCTGACCGAGCCCTGAGGCCGCGCCGCGCGCCTGCCGCGCCCCCTGTTCGCCACCCCGTGCGCCGCGCGCCGCGCGGGTCCGCGCCCCCCCCCTCCAGCCCGCGGAGCCCCCCGAGATGACGACGCCCACCGAGACGACCCCCGCGACGCCCCCCGAGACGACCTCCACTGACGCGCTCG
>SYAK01000393.1 GCA_005788935.1 Pseudomonadota bacterium | reverse complement strand
GCCCGCGCCGCCGAACGCTCCGACGCGTGTCGCTGGACG
The DNA here is from genome assembly GCA_005788935.1 of Pseudomonadota bacterium. Next base: position 5,273 of record SYAK01000393.1, on the reverse strand, counting down.
GTTCGCTCGGAGCTTCCTTCGTGAACCTCTCGCGTATCGTACGAGGGAACGTGCGACGCGGGCGTCGGGAGAGACGCGGCCACGTCGCCCGGCACAAGGGCTGACTGCTGCGCGCTGAAGCCGCCCGCAGGGACAACGCCGCGCCGCTGGACCTCGCGGGGCCTCGCCGTGTCTGGCCGGACAGCCTCGTGGGGCCCCGGCCTCTGCGGCGTCGGGGCATGATGACGATGCGATGCGGCCATCGTGGCGCCTCCAGGTTCGGCATGGTTTGCCAAGTGTCGTGTGCTTGACGGGAGAGGCTGCTATTTTACACAGCTTGCACACGAGTGGCAACAGCACGCCCAGCGGACGCGGAGGGACCCGGACGTCCTCGCGGGCCCCGGCGAGGCCAGGCGTCTGGCGCATCAGCCGTCGACGTCCTCGCGGTCGATGCGAGCCCCTTGGGCGAATAGCCCAAGGAAGATGCCGAGGTACAGAGACAGCGTGCCCCACAGGAAGGTGGTCCGCCAGACATCGAGGCGCTCGGCGCTGACAAGGTACAGCAGATATGACAAGGCGTAATTGATCGCGAGCAGAACCGCGAACGGCTTGCATGCACGCTGCACGATCGCCATCGGTCGCAGCCCGCCGAGCCGACGCCGCAGGTCCTGCCACAGCCCGTTCAGACAGATGCCGAAGAAGAGCAACATGATGGCCCAGAAGCGGATCTCGGTTCCAGCGCCGCTCGGCAGGTCCTCGCGCGAGAGAGGATCGCCGATAATCGGCTGCCAGATGTAGTTGGTCTGAACGGTCGTCAGCGGCGCACCGAGGACCGCGAGCAACAGCGGCCCGTAATAGGTCCAGGGGCTGCCGCGGTGAGGCTTCGGGATGCGGGCGTTCTGATCGAAGCGCAGCCGCCGCAGCCAGAAGTTGCTGATGGCGCGGAGACGTGGCGGGTCGATGAGGTCGATGTGACGGGGTCCGACGCCAGCGGCGGCGTCGAGACTTGCTTCGGCGTCCTGAAGGATGCGCGACAGCTGCCCCTCGTCCTCGTCCTCGATGGCGGCCTCGATGCGCTCGAGGAGCAGCCCGCGAGCCTCTGCGTGACGCGAGGCGAGGCTGGTCCATGCGTCGAATTCGGAGAGAAGCGCGTCGAGCTGTCCCTCGATGCACCACGGGAGGGGCTCCGCGAGCCGGCGTAGCGCGCTGGAGGCGCGAACCCAGCGCTCGGCAACGGCGGGTTCGAGCAGCGGGATGGCGAGCGAGACCAGCTCGTCATGGGCCGCGACCGCGATCGCGCTCAGGTCCGCGTCGCGCTGCGCCCGGTCCGGGAGATGCTCGCCGAGCGCAGCCTCGATCGCCCTCGCGGCGTCAGCGAGACGGTGCGCCACCGGAAGGAGCTGCCCCTCGAGCCACGCGCGCATCATGTCCGGGCTGACGGCCTGCGGCCCGCCCTGCACGTCGGACGGAAGACCGGTGCGTGCAGCGACGATCTGGCGCCACACCGCGTCCGTCGTCGCTCGGACCTCCGCGAGCTCGGGGTAGCGACCGATGACGGCCAGATAACCGTCGGCCTCGGCGTGGCGCGTCTCCGGCTCTCGGGCCGCCTCAAGCGCCGAGAGCTGCCCGAGCACGTCGCCGATCGGCCCGCGATCGAGAGACATCGGCAGGAAATCGCGAACCTTGCGCCACAAATTGTCGCGATCCCGCTCGTCGAGTCCCCGCTGACTCACGAGCCGCGTCCAGGCTGGCGGGGGCGCGTCGGCCGCGAGCGCCGCGAGCACCACCCGCGCCGTCTCGGCGGGCGCTGCGGTCGCGAGGCGACGCGCGATTTGCTGAGCGCAGTTGAGCGTCAGGCCCATGTGCACCCGTGGCGGACCGGGACGCTCGGATCTGACACGCCACCGGGCGCGGAGCAGGCGCGCGAGGCCGATGGTCTCGAGGCCTCCGCCAGCCCCTGTCCGCGGATGATCGAGATCGGCCCGATGCATCAGGTAGCGGTAGATGGCACCCCGCGAGGCCGCGAGGCCCGCGAGGTCGACCCAGCCTCGCGCGCCCGTGGTCCCAGCGCTCGGTTCGATCCACCCGGCGCCAGCGGCCTCGACGACCGCGGTCCATGCGTTGTCGGCCGCGAAGGGGACCTGGACCAGGATGAGCGCCGAGACGAGGCTCGCGGCGCGGGCCAGCGGCGGCGAGGCCTCCCAGATGGTCGGCGCCAGCTGTGCGAGGGCCGCGGTCATCGCAGGGAGCCACGTCTCCGCGGAGCCAGCGGCCCCTCCCTGGTCGAGGTGGAAGGCCGTCGCGACCACGACCGAGCGCGCGCACGCGAGCGGCCCTTCACGAAGTTCGGCGATGCGCGACGCGACGTCGGCCCCGCCCGCCTTGCGGGCCTCGAGCCACAGGAGCGTCCGGTGCAGATCGTGCAGCTGCTCTCCCGCGTGCTCGAGAAAGGCGGAGGCCTTGTCCGGCGACGAGGCCAGCAACGGGCGCCCGAGGACCGCCCAGGCCTCATCGCAGTCACCGAAGTGCGTGATCAGGGCCCGCGCGGCGTCCCCGTGCTGGTAGCCGAGCTCCGTCCGCGGGAAGTCCCGAAGGGCCCGCGCGAGCGCCGCCCGCGCGAGCTGCCCGCACGCCTCGGCGCGCTCCGGCCTCAGCTCGGCGAGCCAGACCGCGGCGAGGGCGATCGCCGAGAGGTCGTCAGCGTTCCGGTCACGCTTCTCCGCAATCCACGCCTCCGCGGTCCGGCCAGCGAAGGCCGCCCCGGTCGCGAGCGCCGTGAGGGCTCCGAGGACCGCCGTATGGCGAGGCGTGTATCCGCCCGCCCCGGCCGACCTCGCCGCGCAGGCCTTTTCCAGTCCGAGCGCGGCGAGATGCGAAGCACGTTCGTCGGACATCGCATCCGCCACGACGACGGCCGCGGGCAACCACTGACCACGATCGCGGAGCCTCAGCTGGTCGCGCAGCACCGCGAGCGCGTCAGGTGCGGGCGCCACCACGGTCGCGGTCCAGGCAAGCAGCATCGACCTGTCTCGCGCCGCGTCCGTCGACGCGGAGGCCTCGGGGCGCGCGAACAGGTCCCGCAGCGCCTCTCCAGGGCTGTCGCTGACCCACGGCAGCGTGACACCGGCCTGAACTGCCGCGAATCGAATCAGCGCGCGCTGTGTGTGCTCGGTGCCGTGCGGGCGCTCCCCCACGAGCGACAGGATCCGGAGGCCCTCCTTGCGGCGCGCGAGCTTCCTGAGGGTCTCGAGCTGCGGCGCGAGTCGCCCGCGCAGGTCGGGCAGCCTCGCGACCATCTCGGCGAGACCCGCGTCGGTCCGTTCACCACGTCCCCACGCGGCGATCGCGTCAAGGGCTTCCTGCCAGACGACTTCGGCTTGCTGCGGCTCGGTCATGCACACGCTCGGAATCGGAATACGGTCGGACGAGACACGCTCGCATTTTGACCCGGATATCCGTCCCCGTAAAGATGTCCGCCCAGCGCCGCCTCAGAGGACCGGGTGCAGGTCTGGGTACCCGAGGATGGCATCGCGCTGGGCGACGGTCTCGGGACAGCCGTCCCCGCGGGCGGTCGCGAGCGCGGTGAGGGCGGCGGCAGGCCCGTACCCGATGGCGCGCAGCACGCAACCGGCCACGAGCCCCGTCCGCCCGAGCCCGCCCCGGCAGTGGACGACGACGTGGTCACCGCTGTCGAGCGCGACCACGACCTCGCTGACGAGGCGCACGAGCGCCTCCCGCGTGGGCCCACCCGCGGTCCCGTCCCCCGGGATCGCGTGGAGCGGGATCGGCAGCCTGATGAACGGCAGGCCGGCGGCCGCCGCGACCTCCGGGTAGTCGTCGAGCCCGAGGAGGCCGAACTCGGTGTCCTCAAGCAGACACACGAGGCGGGTGACGCCAGCGCGCTTCATCGCGCCCATGTCGAGGTCGAGCGAGCGCTCCCAGAGGTCCTCGGTGCCAGGAATCGCGCATCGGGATCCCGGGGCCATCGCGAGACCGAGGCGCCCGCTCCGGTGCGCGCCCTCGGGCCCCCCCGACCATACGATCCAGCTCACGGTCATCGGATGCGTGACGGACGTCCTTCGCACAGCCTCTCCGGGCGGGTACCCGTCAGCGAGCCCCGCATTCGGTGGGGGGGTAGGCACGACGCGCCGCGAGTCAAGTCCGACACGTGGCGTCACCATCCGCAATCGACCTCCTGGACGCAGTTCCCACGTGCGGATGCGGTTGAGGCGAGGGTCAGGACGTGTGACACTCATACGGTAACCTCGCGACAAGGAGCCGCCACATGGGACGCAGCCTCGCATCGCCCACCTCGCACCTCCCCGCTGCGCGCGGCCGCACGAACTTCCCGGCGTGGTGGGGCTGGACGTTCGTCCTCGTCGCAGCCGCCAGCGCGTGCGCTCCCGAGGCGCAGGACCCCGCCTGTGAAGCGGGCGAAGCCGACTGCCCGTGCGCGCTGGAGCGCCGATGCGACGACGGTCTGGTCTGTGACGCCGCGGGAGACCGCTGCCGCCCGGCTGGGGACGCTCCCGACGCCGGTGCGGCCATGGATGCCGAGGCCGGGGACACCGGAAGCGACGCCGGGGCGAGCCCCGAGACCTCGGCCGACGTCGGGGCGCCGGACACGCAGGCGCCAGTCGACGTCCTCGCCTCCGATGACGCCACGGCAGACCCCGACACGACGGGCGGCGCTCCGGACTCCGCCGAAGATACAGAGGCTGCGCACGATTCCGGGACGCCCGTCGACGACGCGACCCCTACCGACCACGCGAACCCAACCGATGACGCGAACCCGGCCGACGACGCGACCCCGACCGACGACGCGACCCCGACCGACGACGCGACCCCGACCGACGACGCGACCCCGACCGACGACGCGACCCCGACCGACGACGCGACCCCGACCGATGCCGGGCCGCCTCCGGAGCCATGTGTCGCGACCCCCGGAGGGGACCATTGCCCATGTGCGTCAGACGCAGACTGCACCTCGTCCGTCTGCCAGCCAACGCTCAGCGGTGAGGCCCGGTGCGCCCCCGGGTGCGACGCAGGCTGCCCTGACGGGACCGCTTGCATGCCCTGGACCTCACCCGGACAGCTGGAGCCACGCCTGCGCTGCCTGGCCATGGACCTCAATCTTTGCAGTCCGTGCCACCCAGACGCCGAGTGCGCCGCGGGACTCCCGTCCGACGCGGACGCGCGCTGCGTCCGCCAGTCGGACGCCGGGGGAAGCTTCTGTGGACTCGGATGCGCAGAGGACGCGGACTGCCCCGGTGACTACACCGGTCAGGACGCTC
>SYAK01000392.1 GCA_005788935.1 Pseudomonadota bacterium | reverse complement strand
GTCGGGCCAGACGAAGCCCTCGCCGGGGTGGGCCACGACGAGGTGCAGCGTCGGGCGCTTCCCCTCGCGCTGAATCGCTTCGGCGGACGCTGCGGCGGCGAGGACCGCGGGCAGGGCAGCCTCGTGGGGCCCGGGCTGATCGTGGACCACGAGGCGGACGGGATAGGACGCGAGCAGCGCGCGCAGGCGCTCGAGGCCGCCGAGGCTGCCCGCGCAGGCGACGAGGGTGGCGCCGTCCCGGTGCCAGGTGGTCAGCAGCTCGACCGCGCCGTTCAGCACGTCGAGCTAGACCGCGCCGAGGCCCGCCTCGATGGCGCGGCGCAGCTCGGAGAGGTCGCGGGTCGTGAGCGCCCTCGGGGTCCCGTCTCCGCCCGCGAAGGTCCGGTGGCGGCCAAGCGTCAGGCAGGCGGTCGTCTCGAGGTGGGCGAGCACCGGCTCGGGGGCGAGCCAGCCAGCGGTCACCGGGAAGACCAGCTCACCCGGGCGCTCGGCCGCGCGCGCCGCGCGGGTCGCGAGATCGTCAGCCCGCGCCCGAAGGCGGTCGGCGACCTTGTCCGGCTCGTCGACCACGAGGTGCGAGGCCCGAGCGGCGCCGAGGTAGTCGAGGAGGCCGTCGAGGGTCGGGTAGAACGCGGGGAGCAGGTCCTCGAGGCCGACCCCGACGATGCCGTGCTCGAGGTCCGTGACGATGGCCCGGACGCGCGAGCTTGGCGTGCCGCGCGCGTCGGCGAGGGCCTGCAGGTGGCCGCGCACGCAGGCGGGTGTGCCCGGCGTCAGGATGAGGTCCCGGGCGGGCGGGATGACGACGCGGGCGCGCAGGTCGGCGGCGGCGGCGCTCTTCCCCCACGGGTCGAAGATGCGGATCGACTCGAGCGAATCATCAAAGAATTCAAGTCGGACAGGCAGGTCGGCGCCCGCCGGGAAGACGTCGAGGACGTCGCCACGCAGCGCCATCGCGCCCACATCGTCGGCCTGCGGGACACGCACGTAGCCGCTCGCGACGAGGTCCGCCACGAGGCGCTCGCGCGGGTAGCAGCCGCCGACCTCGAGGACGCGGGTCGAGGCCGCGACGAGAGCCCGCGGCGGCAGGCGGTCGAGCAGCGTCTGGGCGGGCACGACCAGCGCCTCTGGCAGGTCGCCGAGTGCCAGCCGTGCGAGCACCGACATGCGCTCGGCCCCGAGGCGGTGCGGCGGGGTCACGCCCTGATAGGGCAGGTGCTCCCACGCGGGGAAGACGACCGCCGCGTCAGGGCGGCCGAGAAAGGCGCCGAGTCCGTCCGCGAGGAGGGCCGCCCTCAGACCGTCCGGGGCGACGATGACGAGCGGTGCTCCAGCCTTCTCTCGCAGGCGCGCGAGGACAAGGCTGGCCACGCCGCCCGCGAGGCCCCCAAGGGTCACGGGCCCGCTGGTGCTGTGCAGCGCCGCGTCGAGGGCCGCGTCGAGCTGGGCGAGGCGGATCATCGAGCGGCAGGAGCGGGTTGGCAGCAACGCATGACCAGGAGGGCCCAATGCAAAACTTCATGAAGATTCATGAATTCCTTCTGTCAGTCCTGCCGGTCACAGCTTCCTTCAGGCGGTCGCGTCCTCGACCTCGAAGTTCCAGTCGCGGACCTCGAAGGACGCGAGCCCCGGCAAGGTCTCGAGCTCGCGCGCCACCTCCCGCGCCGTACCGACGACGACGATCGTCAGGTCCGAGGGCGAGAGATGCGCCCGTGCCGCGGCCTGCGCGGCCTCGAGGGTCACGCCCCGGTAGCGGGCCACGGCGTCTTCGAGCCAGGCGGGCGGGAGCCCGGCGAGGGCCGTGCTGAGGCGCTCCCAGAGGAGCCGCGTGGCGGTGTCGATGCCGAAGACGTGGCCGCGCGCGAGGTTGTCGCGAGCGGCGACGAAGCAGGCTGGATCGGGGCCGCTGGCGGTGAAGTCGCCAAGCAGCGCGAGCGTCGTCCGGAGCGCTGGCCCGAGGTCGGCGTTGTTCGGGTGCAGCCGGATCTGGAAGGTCCCGAGGAACGGATCGCTCTGCAGCGCCGACCAGACGCTGTAGGACCAGCCGCGGCGCTCGCGGATCTCTTGCGAGAGCGTCGACGTGAAGATGCCGCCGAAGGCCGTCTGCGCGAGCTGCAGCGCGGTCCAGTCCGGGTGGCCGAGCGCCAGCGTCGGCTGTCCGATGAAGAGCTGCGTCTGTGACCGGTCGGGCTTGTCGACGAGCACCACGTGGAGCCCGGAACGGCGCGTCGGGGCGGGGATCGCGAGCGGTGCTGCCGCCTCCCGGACCAGACCGTTCGCGCGCGGCGGGACGAGCCGCGCCACCGCCCCAGCGAGCGCCTCGGCGTCCGAGTCACCCGCGAGCCCGGCGACCACGGTGGCACCTGCGAAGAGCTCGGCGTGGCGGGTGGCGACCTTGTCCCGGTCGAGGCGGCCGAGCGTCGCGGCGGTACCCTTCAGTGGGCGGGCGTACGGGTGGGGCCCGTAGAGGGCCTGGGCGAAGGCGCGCGACCCGAGCGCCGAGTCGTCGTCGCGCACCTCGTCGATCTCCGCGAGCAGCTCGCGCCGCGTCCGCTCGAGCTCGGCCACGTCGTGGCGCGGAGCCCCGAGCGACAGGGCCGCGAGCTCGACAAGGGGCTCGAGGTGGCGTGACAGGCCGTCGATCCAGAGCAGCGTGTGGTGGCGCGAGACAGAGACGTCGAGGCGGGCACCGTAGCGGTCGACGGCCTCGAGGAAGGCCTTGCGCGGCAGGTCTCCCGCGCCGCCCTGGGTGAGGAGCGCGGTGAGGTGCGAGAGCCCGGCCTCACCCGCCGGATCGCCCGAGGCGCCGCCTGGAAAGGCGAGGCAGAGGGAAAAGACCGGGCGGGCCGCGTCGCGGACGATCCAGCGTGGGTCGATGGTCATGCCGTCTCCTCACCGTCATCGGTGTCGTCGTCGTCATCGTCATCGGGTTCCACCGGCTCGAGCAGGCCGCGGATCGCCGCCCCGGGCGGGCAGAAGGCCGCGACGGCCGCCTGCACGTCGGCCTGCGAGACCGCCATCAGCCGGTCGGCCTCGCGCCACAGGTCGCGGTAGTCTCCGGCTGTGACGTGGGCGTGTCCGAGCTGATTGGCGCGGCCGTTGACGTCCGCGAGCCCGCGCCAGAAGTCCGTCTCGAGGCCGTTGCGCGAGCGCTCCACCTCATCGGCCGTGGGTCCGTCCTGCCGCAGCCGCGCGATCTCGGCCTCGACCTCGGTCTCGACTCGCGCGGCGTCGGCCTCGGGTCGAAGCGTCACGATGAGCTCGAAGGCGCTCGCGTGCCGCCATGGGGTGACGCTGCAGCTGACGTCTGTCGCGAGCTCGAGGTCCTCGACGAGGCGCATCACGAGGCGCGACGCGTCACTGCCCGCGAGGATTTCACTCGCCACCTGCAGCGCCGCGTGGGCCCCCGCGATCGAGCCTGGTCCGCGCCACGCCCACACGAGGCGCGCGCCCTGGACTGGCGCCTCACAGCGGATGTGCGGGACCGCGGCGGCCTCGGCGGCTGTCGACGGGCCGAGCGCTGGCACCTCGGGGTGGGGCACCTCGACCTGCGGCAGGTGGCCGTAGCGGGCCTGGACGAGCGTCATCAGCGCGTCGACCTCGACGTCGCCGCAGACGACGATGACGGCATTCGATGCGGAGTACCAGGTGCGATAGAAATAGTCGCAGTCGTCGAGCGTGATGGCGTCGATGTCGGCCATCCAGCCGATGGTCGGCTCGCCGTAGGGGTGGTCGGGAAAGAGGGCCGCGTAGAGCTGCTCGAAGAGCTGCCCCTCGGGCTCGTCGTCGACCCGCATGACGCGCTCGTTCTTCACGACCTCGCGCTCGCGCTTCAGCATGTCGAGGCTCAGCGCCAGCTCGCTCATGCGGTCGCTCTCGAGGGCCGCGACCATCGGCACGTCCTCGGCGAGGATCTTGGCGTGGTAGTTCGTCCAGTCGACCCAGGTCGAGGCGTTCGTCTGCGCGCCGAGCCCCTCCATGATGCGGTCGAACTCGCCCTCGGGGCGGGTCCGCGTCGCCTTGAACATCATGTGCTCGAAGAGGTGCGCGAGCCCGGTGCGACCGCGCGGGTCGTGGCGCGAGCCGACCCTGAACCAGGTGTGCCAGCTCGCGACGGGCGCCCCGCGGCTCGGCCAGACGATGACCTCGAGCCCGTTGCCGAGGGCGAAGCGGTCGACCCGCACGGCCTCGCCACTCCCGCCGACCTCATGCGCGTCGAGCCATCGCAGGGTGGCGGTCGGCGCGGCCCCGGTGTTCAGTCGGTCGAGGAGCCCCACGTGGGGGTGAGGGACGGTCATGCGGAGCTCCAGGGCGCGTCGGGGGCGGCGGCGAGGGTCGCGGGCTGCGTCCCCGACAGCTGGGGGACGAGGATCGCCGCGAGCTCGGCGATGATCGCGGCGTCAAAGCGCGCGCTGAACAGATAGGGAAGCTCGACGAACGGCCAGGCAAGGTTCTGGCGCAGATCCGCGATGTGGCCATCCTGAAAGTCGCGCCGGCGGTGCATCGAGGCGAGGCTCTCGAGGGCCGCGCGTGAGGCCGTGGCGTCAGGCGGCAGGAGATCGGCGAGCGCCGCGCCGAGGCGGACGTCGGCGTCGCTCGCAAAGCGCGGCCAGACGCCGTTGACGACGAGGTAGCCCTTCGGGATGCCGAGTGCCGTGCTCGTCTGGGCGGCGAGCTCGAAGGTCTCGCGGACCGGCATCTCCTCAGGCAACGTCACGAGGTTGAGCAGCGTGCGACGGGGATCGACGAGGAGGTCGCGCATGGCCCCGACCTCTTCGCGCATCGGGCCCGAGTCCGCGACCTTCAGGATGGTCTCTGGCAGGCGGAGCAAGCTGACGCCGTGGCCTGTCGCGGGCGCGTCAACGATGACGAGGTCCCAGACCGGGCGACCGTCGCGACCGCGCTCGCGCTCCATGTTGAAGGCCTTGCCGAGCAGGAAGAGCTCGTTCATGCCCGGGATGACGCGGACGAGGCGGCGCATCGCCTCGTTCTCGAAGACGAGCTCGAAGAGCTTCTCGAAGCGCAGCTTCATGAGCCCATACTCGCGGAGCGCGGGCTCGGGCTGGATGTTGATGCTGAAGAGGTTCGGTGCGAGCTCGCCGTAGCGGTAGCCGTGGGGCGATCTTCCGAAGAAGAGCGGGGCCTTCTCGCGCGTGTTGAGCTCGGCGATGCAGGTGCGCAGCCCGCGCGCGGCCGCGGCGTGCCCGATGGCCGCGCACACGACGCTCTTGCCGACGCCGCCCTTGCCCGCGACGATGATGAACCTCTTGTCAAACAGCGTCGGTCCCATGCGTCTCCCGGCGTCCTCCATGACGGAACCCCGGTCATAGCACGCCGCCACGGCGCGGCAACCGCAAAGTCGGCCGCCCGGCCCCCACGCACGCACCGCACGCGACGTCGCCGCGCGGCCCTCGCGACAGCGGACCTCGACAGGCTTCTGCGGGGGCGGTAGGACGCGGCCGAAGCCGCACCGGGAGACCGCATGGACGTCACGACGCATGACGACGCACTGGCCGACCTCGCCCGCCTCACCGGCCGCGCCCCGGTGACACCGCCAGACCTCCGGTGAGCGCTCGCGCGGGTTTGGCCGCGGGGGTCGTGGTGGCGCTGCTGGTCGGCCTCTTCGCCCGTGTTCAGGGGCTCGACAAGCCCATCTGGCACGACGAGGTCTACACGCGCATCTTCGCGGCCGGGCGTTCGAGCGCCGACTGGATCCCGGCGCTCTACCAGCAATCGATGACCGGACCGGTCACGTCGCGCGACGCGGTCCTCGCCTTCCAGCGCCTCGACCCCGACCGCGGGCCGCTCGCGACATTGTCGGGGCTCGCGCGCGACGAGCCGCAGCACACACCGGCGTATTATGTCCTGGCGCGGGCCTGGATGGCGCTCGTCGGCGATGAGCTCGCCGCCCTGCGCGCCCTGTCGGTCCTCGCGAGCCTGCTCGCGCTTGGCGCGGGGTTCTGGTTCGCCCGCGAGGCCTTTGGCGGGCTTGGGCCGTGGGGCGTCGCGCCGCCGGTCGCGCTGATGGCCGCGTCGCCCTTTCTGGCGTTCTACGCCCAGGAGGCCCGCGAGTATGCGCTGTGGACGGTCTTCATCCTCGGGTCCTCGGCCGCGCTGCTGCGGGCCTTGCGGCGCGACACCGAAGACGCTCCCCGAGGCGTGCGGGCGCGCGCCTGGGCGCTCTACGCCGGCTTCACCGCGGCGGGCCTCTTCACCTCGCTGTCGCACACGGCCGTCATCCTCGCGCAGGTCGCCGCCCTGGTACACCGGGCGCGCTCGCGCCAACCGCGCCCGGTTCGCGCCGCCGCGCTCGCCCTCATCGCCGCCGGGCTGCTGTTTCTGCCGTGGGCGTGGCTGGTGCTCGAACACCGCGCCGCCCTCTCCGCCTCGATGGCGTGGTCGCGCGACATCGTCGTGCCGGCCTCCGAGGTCCTCGGGACCCTCGCGGTCAACCTGTCCCGGCCGCTGCTCGACCTGTGGCCTGCTGTCGAGGGGATCGGTCCGGGCGCGGCGGTGGCGGCTGTCTGCGGGCTCGTCGTCGTCGCGTTCGTGGACCTCGCCCGCCGCGGGCCGCCCCAGTCGCGTACGCTGCTCGTCTGGGTCGCCGTCGTGCCGATCGTGCTGTTCGTCGTCCCCGACCTCGCCTTCGGCGGCATCCGCTCGTTCTCGACCCGCTACCTCACGCCCGCGCTGCTGATGGCGCTCTTCGCGGTCGGCCACCGTCTCGCGACCCTCGCATCGCC
>SYAK01000391.1 GCA_005788935.1 Pseudomonadota bacterium | reverse complement strand
CGGGCGGCGAGGTGCAGCGCGCGAACCTGACGACGACGCTCGGCAGCGGGCTCGTCAACACGCTCTTCGTCCTCGACGAGCCGACCGTCGGGTTGCACGCCGAGGACGCGAGCCGCCTGTCGGGGGCCCTCGCGGATCTCGTCGCGCGCGACAACACCGTCGTCGTCGTCGAGCACGACCCCGACATGCTGCGCGTCGCCGACCACGTCATCGAGATGGGCCCAGGACCGGGCGCCGCGGGCGGCCGCGTGCTCTTCAGCGGCCCTCCGTCGGCCTTCCGGGACGTCCCCGAGTCGCCGACGCTTCAGGCCCTCGCGCGTCGCAGCGACCCGCGCCCGCTGCCGAAGGCCGCACCACCCCGGGCGTCCGACCCGAAGCTCACGATCCGCGGGGCCCGCGCCTGGAACCTGAAGGACGTCGACGTCGACTTCCCGGTCGGGCGCCTGTCGGTTGTGACCGGCGTCTCGGGCTCGGGCAAGTCGACGCTCGTCGAGGACGTGCTGCACCGCCACATCCTGCGGTCCCGCGGCGAGGCCACCGACGCCCCGGGCGCGTGCCGCGAAATCAAGGGCCTCGAGCACTTCAGCGATGTCATCCAGGTCGACCAGAGCGCGCCCCAGGCCAGCTCGCGCGCCATCCCGGTGACGTGGGTCGGGGCCTGGGACTGGTTTCGCAACACCTTCGCCCGGACGCCGCTCGCGAAGAGCCGCGGCTACACCGCGTCGACCTTCTCGTTCAACGCCGGCAACGGTCGCTGCCCCGCCTGCGAGGGGGTCGGCTTCGAGCAGGTCGAGATGCAGTTCCTCGCCGACGTCCGCCTGACGTGCGAGCTGTGCGAGGGGACGCGCTTCCGCCGCGAGGTGCTCGATGTCACCTGGCAGGGGATGAGCGTCGCGGGCGTCCTCGCGCTGACCGTCGACGAGGCCGTCGGGCTCATGAAACCCGGCCAGAAGGCCACGCTGCAGCTCGAGGGCCTGCGCGCGGTCGGGCTCGGCTACCTGCGGCTCGGGCAGCCGCTCGCGACGCTCTCGGGCGGCGAGGCGCAGCGGCTGAAGCTCGCGGAACATCTCATGAGCGCGCGGACGCGGCTCCTCTTTCTGCTCGACGAGCCGACGACCGGCCTGCACCTGAACGACGTCGACCGCCTCATCGGGGTCTTTGGCGACCTCGTCGCGCGCGGCCACACCGTCATCTGCGTCGAGCACCACCTCGACGTCGTCGCGGCGGCCGACCACGTCATCGACCTCGGGCCCGAAGGTGGCGACCGCGGCGGGCGGGTCGTCTTCGCCGGGCCGCCAGCCGCCCTCGTCAAGGCCGACACCGCGACAGGCCGCCACCTCGCGCGCTGGATGGCCGGGCTCACGCCGCTTCATCGTGAAACAGGCCATGAAACGCGTGAAACACGGCGTGAAACGCTGTCAAACACCACGCTCGCGCTCGCGGAGCCGAAGGCGCTCTATGGGGCGCGCGGCGGCGACGGCTGGATCACCGTCGAGGGGGCGCGGACGCACAACCTGCGCGAGGTCTCGGTGCAGCTCCCGCGCGCGGGGCGGACGGTCGTCTCGGGCGTCTCGGGGTCGGGCAAGTCGACCCTCGTCTTCGACATCATCTTCGCCGAGGGGCAGCGCCGCTTCCTCGACTGCCTGTCGGTCTACGCGCGGCAGTACATCGAGCAGTTCGCCCGCCCCGACGCCGACCGCGTCGAGGGCATCCCGCCGACGGTCGCGATCGAGCAGCGGACGACGCGCGGCGGCTCGCGGAGCAACGTCTCCAATGTCACCGAGATCGACCCCTTCCTGCGCATCCTCTTCGCCCGCCTCGGGACGCTGCCCGCGGCTGGCGTCGCGGGCGGGCTCACGGTGCGGACGCTGGCCGCTCAGCTCAGGAAGACCGCACCCGGCAGCCGCGTCGTCGTCGCGGCCCCCGTCGTCCAGGCGCGTCAGGGCATGCACGAGACGGTCCTGAAGCGCGCGGCCTCGCTCGGCTACGACACGCTCGTCGACGGCGTCCGCCACAAGGCGGGCAAGCTGCCCAAGCTCCGGACGCGCCTCCACCATGACATCGATTACGTGCTCGCCGAGGTCGCGGTCGACGACCCCGAGCTCGTGGGGCACCTCGAGGAGGCCTCGAACATCGGCCAAGGGCAGGTGCGGCTCGGCGTGATGCGCGACGTGGCCATTCCCAAAGTGACCGGCAAGGCGAGCGCCAAGGCCCGCGCGGTCGTCGATGTCATCGCCGCCACGGTCGCGCGCGAGGCGTCGCTCGTCTGGAACCTCTATCAGGTCAACGCGGAGCCCGACGCAGGCACGGCCGAGGCCGGGCGGTCGGACGGCTTCGACCCGCGCTACTTCTCGTACCGGACGCAGCTCGGCCGCTGCGAGGCCTGCGAGGGTTGGGGCTCTGATGAAGAGGGGCTCACCTGCAAGGTCTGCGACGGCGAGCGCCTCGGCCCCATCGGCCGCTCGGTCCGCTTCGGCGGGCGCACCTTCCCCGAGGTGCTCCGCCAGAGCCCGGGCGAGCTCGTCGGCTGGCTCAACGGCCTGCCGCTCTCGCCGCGCGCCAAGGCGGTCGCGGAGGGGCCGCTGCGCGCCATCTCCGAGCGCGTCAGCTTTCTCGACGAGGTCGGCCTCGGCTACCTCGGGCTCGATCGGGCGGTCCGGACGCTGTCTGGCGGTGAGGCGCAGCGCATCCGGCTCGCGGCCCAGCTCGGGGCGCACCTGTCGGGCGTCCTTTACGTCCTCGATGAGCCGACCATCGGCCTCCACCCGACCGACACGGCGCGGCTCCTCGCGACCCTCGACCGCCTCGAGGCGCGCGGCAACGGCATCCTGATGGTCGAGCACGACGAGACGACGCTGCGCACAGCCGACATGCTGATCGACATTGGTCCAGGTGCTGGCGTCGAGGGCGGGCAGGTGCTCGCGGCCGGCCCGGTGTCCGAGGTGCTGAAGAACCCGCGGTCCTTGACCGGCCGCTGCCTCGCGGGGCCGCGCCCGAGGGTGCGGGAGACCGCGCGCGACCTTGACGACGCCGACTGGATCGCGTTCCGCGGCATCGCGCACCACACGCTGAAGCAGGTCGACGTGCGGCTCCCGCGCGGGCGCCTCGTCGCGGTGACCGGGGTCTCGGGCTCGGGCAAGTCGAGCCTCGTCGAGGCGCTGACACAGGCGGTCAGCCCCGAGGCCCTCGCGAAGGCCGAGCTCAGCGGGTCCCGGGCCCACTGGAAGGCGGCGACCGGGCTCGAGGGGCTCACGTCGCTGACGGAAATCGACGACCAGCCCATCGGCAAGAACCCGCGCTCGACGCCCGCGACCTACGTCGGCGTCTGGGACGCCATCCGCGGCCTCTTCGCGGGCCTCCCGGAGGCGCGGGTGCGCGGCTACACGCCCGGGCGCTTCTCGTTCAATGTCTCGGGCGGACGTTGCGAGGCGTGCAGCGGCAACGGGCTCGTGGCCCTCGAGATGAGCTTTCTGCCCGAGGCCTGGGTCGAGTGCCCGACCTGCCGCGGGCGGCGCTTCTCGGACCAGACGCTGCAGGTCCTGTGGGAGGGGCGGTCCATCCACGACGTCCTGACGATGCCCATCCGCGAGGCCCTCGAGGTCTTCGGGCGGGTGCCCGCGGTCGCGCAGAAGCTGCGGCTGCTCGTCGACGTCGGCCTCGGTTACCTGACGCTTGGTCAGCCTTCACCCACGCTGTCGGGCTGCGAGGCGCAGCGCATCAAGCTCGTGACGCACCTCGCGGGGCGCGGGCAGCCAAAGACGGTCATCATCCTCGACGAGCCCTCCATCGGGCTGCACATGGCTGACGTCCCGCGGCTCCTCGAGGTGCTGCACCGCCTCGTCGACAAGGGCGCGACGGTCATCGTCGTCGAGCACAACCTCGACCTCGTGCGCGAGGCCGACTGGGTCATCGACATGGGGCCTGGTCCTGGCGAGGCGGGCGGCCTGGTGGTCTACGCCGGTCCGGTCGCGGGCCTCGCCGAGGTACCTGGCTCGCTGACGGGGCAGGCGATGCGGGAGGCAGGCGCCGAGGCGACGGGCAGCCCGAAGGGAAAGGCCGCGCGTCGCGCCCCGCGCAAGGCGCGCGCGGAGGCCTGAGCCGGTACCAGCGCCAGGTCGTCTCGCGGGGTCGGACACGAGCGTGCCCCCGGGCGGTGGCTCCCCGGTGTCGCGGTCCCCGACCTGCGCGGTCCTGCCTGACGGGGCTGGTCGGATCCTGCGTTTCACGCTACGGTCTCCCGCCGTCGGGAGTCCCCGCGACGTGATGGCCCGCGTGCGCCCGCGGTCGTCCCTTGCCCAATGCTGGCGCGCCCCGTCTCCCCCACTCCCACATTCACGTCCGAGGTCCTCATGAACCCCGTCCTCGTCACCGCCTTCGTGGTCACCGCCCTCATCGCCATCTATCTGGCCTTCAAGGTCCTCGCGGACAAGACGAAGGTCATGACCCTCCGCGATGAGCGCGACGCCGCCCGCCGCGAGGCCCAGAGCGCCCGCGAGCGCCAGAAGGACCTCGAGGTGAAGGTCGCCGCCCGCAGTCAGGAGGCGAGCGGCGCCAAGGACGCCGCGAAGAAGGCGACCGACGCCGCCGAGAGCCGCCGCGAGGCCGAGGCCGCGAAGCGTCGCCTCGAGGGTGAGCTGAAGGACGCGAACGAGCAGATCCGCGGCCTCACCGTCGACGTCAACCGCGTCCGCCAGGAGAAGGAGCAGCAGCGCCAGGAGCTCGAGAAGCTGCGCGAGCGCCTCGCGACCCTCGGTGACGCCGACCGCCGCCTCGAGAGCCTGTCGTCCCGCCTCGAGACCGCCGAGCGCGAGGCGAAGCAGGCCCGCGCCGAGGCCGACGCCGCCCGCGCGCTCGTTCCGCCCGAGCCCGACCCCGCCGACCCCGCCCGTGAGGAGCGCCTCGTCGTCAAGCTGTCCCGCGACCTCGAGCAGCTGAAGAAGGCCACCGAACGCACCGACGCGACCATCGAACGCTGGAAGAACAAGGCGCTCGAGTCGGAGTACAACTACCGTCGGACGCAAAAGAAGTATCAGGACGCGCAGAGCATCCTCAACATCACGCAGGCGAACCTCGACCTGACCCTCGACGAGCTGCACCTGCTGAAGCATGGCGAAGAGCCCGAGCTGCCGCGGGCTGGCAAGGCCACGAAGCGCGCCGCGTTGAAGCCGAAAGAGGCGGCCATCGAGGTCCGCCGCGATCAGGTCGTCGACCGCACGCACCTGAGCGACGAGGCCGCGTCCGCCGCCGAACTCGCGCCCGCTCCCGAGCCTGCTCCCGCTCCCGCGCCTCTGACCGAGTCGTCCGCCGCCGAGTCAGGTGCCGCCCCGACCGCCGTATCCGCGCCGTCGCTCTCGAAGGCGGACAGCCTGAAGGCCGCCCTGAAGGCCCGCACCGGCGCCGCTCAGACTCCAGCCGACGCACCGTCTCCCGCCGCCGCGCCGTCTCCCGAGGCTCAACCGTCTCCCGAGGCCGAACCCGCGCCCGAGGCGACGCGCGCGAGCACCGCAGCTGTCAAGCGGACGCGCAAGCCCGAGGGCGAGGGAGAGACGCCCGCCGCCGACGCGAGCCGCCCGAAGGCCCCGCCGCGCCCGAAGAAGTGACTTGGGGGCGGAGTCCTGACACGCCGTCAGGTCTCCGTCGCTGGTTCGCGCCGGGTCAGAGCCCCAACCACGCGGCCGCGTCCCGGAGCGCCGCCTTTCCGTCCGTCTCGATGACGCGGCCATGGGCCATCACGACGCGGTCGAAGTCCGCCGCGAGGACGGCCTCGAGGCTCTGCCGCATGGCCGCCCGGTCCTTCACGAAGCTCCGCCAGAGGCGGCTCTGGGCGGTCCGTCGCCACGTGCCGAAGAGTCGGTAGACGAGCGGGCTCAGCCAGCCTGGCGCCCCGTCCTGCAGGTTGAAGAGGGCGTCGGTCAGGATGAGCGTTCGCGTCGCGCCATGGACAAACGCCGTCTCCGAGACCGCTGGCGCCCCGGCGAGGAAGAAGGGCTGCAACGACGTCGCCCACGCGGGGCGCGCCTCGGGGGTGAGCACGCCCGTGAAGCTCACCTCCGGGCGCTTCTTCGCGAGCCCGGCGGAGCCCCACACCTCGGCGTCCGGGAAGTCCGCCACCGCCGCGGGCAGGTACAGGTGGTGGAAGTCGTTCGGCGCGATGACCAGCCTCACCGGGCCGAGCTCGCCGAGCGCCGCGATGACGCCCTCGGTCAGGGGCACTGGCGAGTGAAGTGCGATCCCGCCGCCCTCGAGGCGCGCCACCGTCATGCGCGCTGGCAGGGCGACCCCGGGGCCCATGCGCACGAGGTGCGCGACCTCCCACAGCTCGCCAGGGACGAGCGTCGTCAAGCCATGTGATGTCGACATGTCACCTCCCAGAGTTTCGCCCGCCGTCACGCTCCGAGCGCCTCCGCGTCAGCCCATCGCCTGCCGCAGCGCCACCTGCTCGCGCAGCCAGATCGACCGCAGCCCGGCCTTGTAGTCGGGGAACTGCAGCCTGACCCCAAGGGTCGCGAGCGTCTGCTCCGGGTCGACCCGCTTGCCGTGGGTGAACATCGCGAGCGTGTCGCGGTCCATCCGCACCCGCGCCTCGGCCATCGGCATCGTCGTCGGGGCCGGCAGCCCGAACTCGGCGACGCACCACGCGGCCACCTCGGCCGTCGGCGCAGGCGCCCCGTCCGCCCCGAGAAATACCTGGCCCGGCTTCGCCGCCAGCGCTCCGACGACCACCGCCACGAGGTCGCTGACGTGGATCCGGTTCGTCGGCGTCGCCTCCGTCCCCTCGACGAGTCGGTAGCTCCGCGCCGCGAGCCGGTGCAACATCGACCGCGTCGGGCCGTAGATGCCCGCTGGCCGCACGACGGACGCCGGGATCGCCCCGCCGAGCCACGCCTCCTCGGCCGCCTGTCTCAGCTGGGCCCGCGGCGAGTCGGGCGCGATGGGGCTCGCCTCCGTCACCACCTCGCCGTGCCGATCGCCATAGACCGCCGTACTCGACACGTAGACCGCCCGCGACGCCCCCCACGCGTGGAGCTGCGCGATGAGCGGCCCCTCGGGCGCGTCGGGTGACGGCGGGATCGACTGGATCACCGCGTCGATGCGCCCGCGGTAGCGCTCGAGCCCCGACAGGTCAGCCCCGTCGAAGAAGACCGCCTCGGCCCCGCGCGTCCGGATGACCTGCAGCTCCGGGTCGCGGCGCGCTGTGCCGACCACGAAGCGCCCCCCGAACGCGAGCTTCTGCGCCACCATCTTGCCGAGGTAGCCGCAGCCGAGGATCAGCACGGCCTTCTGCTTGCCCGCGGTCAAGGGAGCCACCCCGCGACGATCGCGTCGATGTCGGTGGGCAGCTCGCCGAGCTTGCGGTAGCGGACCTGCCCGTCCCGCGTCACCACGAAATGCAGCGGCAAGGTCGCGACCGCCCCACCAAAGAAATCGACGAGATGCGTCTGGTCGACGTCGACGAGCACCGTGAAGCGCGCCTCGAGCTCGTCCCTCCAGGCCTCGCACAGCGACTGGGCTGGCGCGACCCCGGGCTGTCCCTCGATGAGCAGCTGCACGACCCCGACCGATTCGCCCGCGAAGCCGTCGACGAGCTTCGTGTTGATGTCGGGGGCCTCCTTCTGGCAGGCCGTGCACCACTGGGCGCCAAACGTCACGAAGGTCGCGTCGTGGTCGCCGAGCAGCGTCCGCATGTCGACCTCGGCGCCCGCACAGTCCCGCACCTTGAGCGCGGGCCACAGGTCACCCTCGCCGACGGTGCTGTCCGCTGTCGCACGCCTTGCATCCCCCGGGGCCGCGTCGCAGGCGACTCCCACCACCACCGGCACGGTCAACGCCACCACACCACGCGTCATCAATTTAATGATATTCATGGCTTGTCAATCTCCACATGCGCGACGGTCAAACCAGGAAAGTGATGCCGCAGGCTCGCAAGCAACGGCTCGGCCAGCGCCCGACCCTCGGGGCCGCTCGCGATGATCCGGATCTCGTCAGCCTGGTAGGCGCCATCACGACGGGCCGCATGCACGAGATCCAGATACTGGTAATGGGATCCGTTCTTTTCGATGCCGAAGTGGACGCTCTCGTTTCGGGCCCGCAGGCCCTTCATGGCGTCCCCGACGCTCGGATGGCCGAGCTCGACCCGCACCTTCGCGATCGTGGCGCGGTCCCGCTTCACGTAATCGAAGCACAACGCCTCCGCGGGCTTGCCAGACCGTTCGTTGTCGTCCCGCTTCGTCAGGCACTGCGTCTTCAGGTCGAGGCGCGCCGAGTGCGACACGAATGGCGCCACCTTCAGCCACCCGTCATTGAAACGCATCGTACCGTCGAGACGCCCAGGCGGGTCCGCCGGGGGAGGCGTGGGCGCCGGGGTCGACGCGTCGGCGGGCGGTTCGGCCGGTTTCCCGCACGCGCTGCCGACGATGAGCGGCATCAGCGCGAGCAGCGCGGGCAGGGCGGCGCGCCTCACGACAGGTCCCACAGGCGGGTCGACATGTAGCGCTCGCCGATGTCGCACATGATCGTCACGATGACCCCCTTGCGGATCTTGCGCCCGAGGTCGAGCGCGCCCGCGAGATAGACCCCCGAGCTCTGCCCGCCGAAGAGCCCGTGGCGCGCGAGCAGCTGGTTCATGTCCCACCCGCGGTCCACGTCGGCGTCCCAGTAGGCCTCCACGACGCTCGCGTCGAAGATCTCGGGGATGATGTCGCCCTCTTCCTTCAATGGTTTCAGCCCCTCGACGCCCGGGAAGGCGTCGGGGACGACGCAGTGGATGCCGATGTCGGGGTTCTTCGCCTTCAACCCGCGCCCGACGCCCGTGATGGTCCCGCCTGTTCCGACCCCCGCGACGAAGTGCGTGACGCGGCCCTCGGTCTGCTGCCAGATCTCCTCGGCCGTCGTCTCGGCGTGCGCCATCCAGTTGTGCGGGTTGCCGTACTGGTCCGAGAAGAAGTAGCGCTCGGGCTCGGTCGTCGCCTGACGCCGCACCTCGCGCAGCGCCTCGTCGTAGCCCGCCTGCGGGTCGGTCAGGAACAGCTCGGCCCCGTGCGCCCGGATGCGCTTCTTGCGCTCAGCCGAGGCGTTGGCGGGCACGACGAGCTTGACCGGGACCCCGAGGACGCGCCCGATCCAGGCGTAGGCGATGCCCGCGTTGCCTGACGAACTGTCAAGGATCGTCCGATTCTCGAGCCGCCCCTCGTGGAGGGCCTGCAGCAGCATGTGCAGCACCGGCCGGTCCTTCAGCGACCCGCCCGGGTTGAAGGACTCGACCTTCACCCAGAACTCGACCTCGGGCAGCTCGTCCTCAAAGGCCCGGAGGCGCACGAGCGGTGTGTTTCCGACGAGTCCGATCGCTGGGAAGCGGTCCCGATAGAGGTCGACGAGGTCCTTCATGCGCATGGGCGAACGCTCCGGCGTGGTCGGTCTGTGGTCGCGCGCAGGCTACCCGATGCGGCGCGCCGACTGCAACGCCGACGTCAGGCCCCCGAGGGCTCGGGCCGCCTGCTCGAAAACCCCCCTTTGGCCCGCGCCCGGGTTCTGCTAAGACTACCGGCGTCGTCGTCCACCCGCCGAGGAGCCCCGCCATGCAGACCCTCTTCCCCGACGTTCCGACCGCCGACCTCGCGCGCCGCGCGACCGCTGTCATGACCCCGAACTACAAGCCGCTGCCGATCGTGCTCGCGGGTGGTTCGGGGGCGCGCGTCCACGACCGCGACGGGCGTCATTGGGTCGACATGGTGGCGGGCATCGCTGTCAACGCCCTCGGTCACGGCCACCCGCGCCTCGCCCGCGCCATCGCCGCGCAGGCGGCCGAGATGATCCACATCTCGAACCTCTACCTGAACGAGCCCGCCATCGCCCTCGCCGAGCGGCTCGTCGCCCAGACCTTCGCGGACCGCGTCTTCTTCTGCAACTCGGGTGCGGAGGCGAACGAGGCGGCGATCAAGCTCGCGCGGAAGTGGGCGGGCCACGGCCGGTTCGGTGTGGTCACGACCTACGGCAGTTTCCACGGG
>SYAK01000390.1 GCA_005788935.1 Pseudomonadota bacterium | reverse complement strand
TCTGTGGAAAGCAGCGTCCGCATGTTGTGTTTCGTTACGCCGCTGATACGATATCTAGATGTTCAGACAGATGGCGCGTTCAGCCATCACAACATCTAGGGGTTCCGCCTCGGGCTGCCGGGGCACCTCCGGGGCTTCGACGTCGACACGAGCTTCTTCGTCGGCAATCCGCCCGAGTGGGTCTGGATTGACGGCCTCGTGTCCGAACACCCGCTCGCCCCGCACGACGTGCCGCACCTCGACCCGGCGCGCTGGGAGCCCATCGTCCCGCGAACCCAGATCGGCCGCGGTCAGCGTAATTTCATCCCGGTGCCGGGCGGGCGTACGGCTCGGGGCTACACCCACGTTCGGCTCAGCATCGACCCCGACGGTGGCGTCGCGCGCTTCCGCGCCTACGGCGAGCCGTGGCACGACTGGAGCCGTCCGCTCCCCGTCGTGCCGCAGGGAGGGGGCGCGCGCATCGACCTCGCCGGCCTGCAGTACGGGGCCCGCGCAATCGCATGCAACGACATGTTCTTCAGTTCGAAGGACAACATCAACCAGCCGTGGCCGTCCGCCATCATGTCGGACGGGTGGGAGACGCGTCGCCGTCGGTCCTGGAACCCGCCGGGCGAGTTCGACTGGATTATCCTCCGCCTCGCGAAGCCAGGCCATGTCGACACGGCGCGCGTCGAGACCTTCCATTTCAAAGGCAACTTCCCGGAGGCGTGCGCGCTCGACGCGACCTTCTTCGAGGGCCCCGATGACGCAGCGGCCGAGGCCCTCGCCGACCCTGCATGGGCGTGGCAACCGCTCGTCCCATGGTCGCCGCTCGGACCGCACGCGGCGCACGAGCTCGACGCAACGACGCTGGGTACGCCGCTCGCGACACATGTCAGGCTGCGCATCCGCCCGGATGGCGGCGTCTCTCGCCTGCGTCTCTTCGGCGTTCCGGCCTGAGGAACGGCATCTGAACCCTGCAACGCATCCAGTTGCAATTCCAGGCAGCCCTGTTGTCCGTGAGGCCCGGATGTCCGAGTTGATGTCGCCGCCGCCGCCGCTTGATGCGCTGAACGCCCTCACGCCAGACGCGCGGGCGGAGGTCCTCCGGAGCTTCTGCGGTGCGTCGTCGTGGGTAGACGCGCTCAACCGCCCGCACGCCTCGCGCGCGTCCTTCGAAGCGGCTGTCGCGCAGGCCTTCGATGCCCTCGACGAGGCTGGCTGGCTGGCCGCCTTCGCGCATCACCCGCGCATCGGCGACCGGGCCCGGCTGCGCGAGCGTTTCGCCCGGTCGGGAGCCCTCTCCGAGCGCGAGCAGGCCGCTGTCGCGCAGGCCGACGAGGCCACCATCGACGCGCTCTTCGTCGAGAACCAGGCCTACGAGGCGCGACACGGCCACATCTTCATCGTCTGCGCGACCGGTCGTTCGGCCGCCGAGATGCTCGAGCTCTTGCGGGCGCGCATCGGGCGTTCGCGCGAGGATGAATGCATCGCCTGCAGCGACGAACAACGCAAGATCACGGCCATCCGCGTCCGGAACCACTTTGGCGCGACGTGAACGCCAGACCCACGGAGTCGACCCATGGCCTCCATCTCGATGCACTGCCTCGATACGACGACTGGCCGCCCCGCCGCAGGCCTCTCGGCCACCCTCGAGGTGGTGCGCGCGGATGGCACCGCAGAGGTGCTCGGACGCTTCCAGACCAACGAGGACGGCCGCGTCCCTCGGACCGACACCCCTGCGCTCGACGTCGGCGTTCATCGCGTCACGTTCGACACCGGGCCGTGGCTTGACGCCCACCACGGCGGCGGTTTCTGGCCGTGGGTTCCCGTCGTCTTTCGCGTGACCGACGCGGCGGGCCACTACCACATCCCTCTGCTCCTCTCGCCGTACGGCATCGCGAGCTACCGCGGCAGCTGATTCATTGCTGTTGCAAATGTTGGAGTTGCAAGCATGCAGCTGTCCCTGACGCCGGAACTCCTTGCCCCGCTGCTCACGCGAGTGGCGGCGGATACTGCGCCCGACGGGGCGCACATGCGGCTCGACGACGGGACCCAGCCCGTCCACGTGCTCTATGGTGGCGCCCACCTCTTCAAGGCCGACGTCATTGCGCGCATGGGCAAGGTCGCGCTCGGCGTGCTCGAGGCGCAGGCGCCGACACCCGAGCGGCTCGGGTCGCTGTTCGCGCTCTCGCCCGCCGTCGCCACGCGCGTCTGGCCGCGGCTTCGCGCCAGGCTCGAGACCTGCCCCGTCGAGGACCTGCGCATCGACTTCGAGGATGGGTACGGACACCGAGCGGACGCCGAGGAGGACGCACAAGTCGTCGCGTCCGCCAACGAGCTCGCCCGCGCGATGAGAGGCGGGCTCCTGCCTCCGCGGTGCGGGGTGCGCATCAAGAGCCTCGCGCCTGAGACCGCGCGGCGAGCCATGCGGACGCTCGATGGCTTTCTGTCGGCGCTCGTCGCGGCCTCGGGTGGGTCGCTCCCGCCCGGTTTCGTCGTGACGCTGCCGAAGGTGACCCGCCCGGCCGAGGTCGAGGCCCTCGCAGCGCTGCTGAGCCTCCTCGAGGCCCGTCTCGCGCTGCCGGACGGCGCGGTGCGCATCGAGCTGATGATCGAGGCGCCGCAGGCGGTCCTTGGACCCGATGGGCGGGTCGCCCTGCCAGCCCTCGTCGCGGCGGGCGGTGGGCGGGTCCTGGCCTGTCATTTCGGGACCTACGACTATACCGCAGCGCTTGGCGTCACGGCGGCCTTCCAGGCGATGGACCATCCCGCGAGCGACTTCGCGTTGCACATCATGCAGGTGTCCCTCGCCGGGACCGGCGTGTGGCTCTCCGACGGCGCGACGACGGTGATGCCGGTGCCCGTGCATCGCGCCGCCGCCGGAGCCGTGTTGAGCCCAGCGGAGGACGCCGCCAACACCGCCGCCATCGGGCGCGCGCTGCGCCTCGCTTACGACAACACACGACGCAGTCTCATCCGAGGCATCGGACAAGGCTGGGACCTGCATCCAGGCCAGCTCGTCGCGCGTCACGCGGCCGTCTTCGCCTTCTACGCCGAGGGGCACGCGGCCGCCACGGCGCGCCTGCGCAACTTCCTCGCGGCCGCCGCTCAGGCGACACGCGTCGGGGACGCCTTCGACGACGCGGCGACCGGGCAGGGGTTGCTCAACCACTTCCGCCGCGGCCTCGCCTGCGGGGCGCTTGATGAGGCCGACGTGCAGGCGGTCGGTCTCACGGGCGCCGATCTCGCGCACCGCGCCTTCGTCGAGCTGGTCGCTCGCGCCGCCGTCGTGTGACTGGGGCTGGGAAGTCGGCGCCGACTGCGGTAACCTCGCCCCATGCATGTCTTCGGACCGCTCGCCCGTGCCCCCCTGACCCTGATGCTTGTCGTGGCGCTCGCCGCCTGCGGCGAGGTCGGCCCCTCTGCACGCCAGCTCGACGTCCGCTCCCCGCCCGAGCTGCCCGCGGCCCTCGGCGACGTCGCTGAATCTGACGCGGCCGCGCGCGCAGACATCTCCGAGCGCCCCGACCTGCTCGCTTCAGAGGACCTCGCGTCGCCCGCTGACGCGTCGGACCGCGAGGTCACCGAGGAGACCGTCAGCCCTCTGTGCGGCAACGGCGCCCTCGATCTCGGCGAGCGCTGCGACATCGCAGTTCCCCAGGGCCGCGAGGGGGCCTGTCCTGCCGTCTGTCCGCGGTCGGCCGACGGCTGCGCCACGTCGCGTCTCGAGGGGGAGGGTTGCGATCAGGTCTGCGTGGACGACCCGATAGTCACCTGTCAGGGCGATGATGGCTGCTGTCCCGCCGGCTGCGACGCGGTCCGCGACACCGACTGCGCGCCAGCCTGCAACAACGGCCTCATCGAGCCCGGTGAGACCTGCGACAGCGACTGTCCGAGCGCTTGCGATGACCGCGACGCATGCACTCGCGACCGCTTGTCCGGCGCCCCCGAGACCTGCGACGCCGACTGTTCGCACGCGCCTGTCACAGCCTGCGCGAACGGTGACGGATGCTGCCCGAATGGTTGCAATCGAAACGATGATGCGGACTGTTCTCCCCGCTGCGGCAACGGGGTCCGCGAGGGTCGAGAGACCTGCGACCCGCCGGGGACTTGCCCGACGACCTGCGATGATCGCCTCGCCTGCACGAGCGACCGCCTCACTGGCAGCGCGGCCGGTTGCGATGCCGCCTGCGTCTTCACGCCGATCACGTCCTGTGCGAGCGGCGACGGCTGTTGCGCGCCCGGATGCGACGCCAACCGCGACACGGACTGTCTGGCGCAGTGCGGCAACGGCGTCATCGAGCCCGGAGAGCGCTGCGACGGAGCCTGCCCGACCCGTTGCGATGACGGCCTTGCGTGCACCCAAGACTTTCTCGAGGGTTCCGGCTGCTCGGCGCGTTGCGCAGCGACCGCCATCACGGCCTGCGCGGGCGGCGACGGCTGTTGCCCGAGCGGCTGCAGCGAGGGCCAGGACAGCGACTGCGGCGTCCGCTGCGGCAACAACGTCCGCGAGGGGACGGAGGCGTGCGACGGCACCGCGACGCCCGCAAACCGCACCTGCACCGAGCGCTGCACGCTTGTCCCCGTCACGACCCTGCGCTTCCGGTCGCTCGCCCTCCGCGAGCCGCACGTCTCGACCCCCGGGCTCTTCGGTTGCTTCGACATCACGACCACGGTCAACACCCAGCTCTCGACCAGCATTCAGACCGACGGCAACGGCAATGGCCTGCTCGACCTCAGCTACTTCGATCTCTTCGAAGGCCTCGATCTCACAACGCTCTCGGCGCGTCGCTTCGGCTTTGTCGAGGCGCTCTGTACGGCCTCGCGCCCGCCGAGCTGCTCGCTGTCGGGGGCTGCGCCGACCTGGACCACGGTCACCTTTCAGGCGCTCTCCTCAAGTGTTGCAGCGCCCTGCCTCGAGGTCCTTGGCGACAACATCGGCTTTCGCAACGACATCCGCCTGCCGTTCCCGGGCAACGGCACGCCGTGTTTCGCGAGCGGCGAGGCCACCGTGGTTCTCACCGTGGTCGGGATCGACATCCCGTTGACGCGCGCCCGTGTCGGGGGCGTCTTTCAGAGCAACGGCAACGAGGTCCGGAGCGGCCTTCTGCGCGGATTCCTCGCCCATGACATCGCGAGGACCATCGTCTTCCCGGCCGCCACGCCGTTTGTCGGCGGGCGCACGCTGGCGTCCCTCCTGCCTGGCGGCGAAGGCGCCTGCGGCACGGCCGGCGGCCTCTCGACCGTCGACGGGGTCCAGGGTTGGTGGTTTCACCTCAACTACGAGGCAAGCTCGAACACGCTGACAGACCTCTGAGCCACCTTCAGCGGCGAGGAGATGCGCGCCTGTGTGTTTTGACACAAGAGTTTCACGGCTGTTCCACGCCGCGCGCGTCATCGGAGGCGTCGGGACCGGCCTCACGCGACGGGGCTCCTGCAGCGTCTCCAGCGAGCGTCGGCCAAGTCAGCCAGCCGAAAGGCTCGGGGGCGAGTCGCATGGCCCGTGCGGAACGGTCACGGCCTCAGGACCACGCCGAGGCTCTCCGCCCCGTCGCGGGTCACGGTGGACACTGCGAGCGGTCCAGGCCCCCGGACAACGCCCTCGGTTGCGTCGCGGGGCAGCACGGCGATGAGCGACCAGGTGTCGCCAACCTGCCGGTAGACCGCCGCCGCCCTGACATCCTCGCCCGCGGCATGGTTGACCGCAAGACGCACGTCTCCCACCGAGGCCTCGGCCGAGACTTCTGGAGGGATGACGGGTCGCGTGTCGGCGCCAGGCATGGGCGGGGACAGGGCGGGCGTTGCGTAGAGCTCATTCGCGAAGATGTCCCGGATACCGGCCGTGTTCGCCACCAAGGGCTCGATATGGTACCAGATGTTTCCGAGGGACCCGCCCGCGCGAAGCTCGCGGCTGATGCGCAGCTGCTCGCGAAACTCGGCGACGCTCCAGGTGGCGGATGAACCGACCTTCGTCAGGTTGTTGCCCGCGAGGATGAGCTGCCCCGGGCGCAGCTCGGTCCACCAGCGGAGCAGCGGCGCATAGGCCTGCGCGGTCTGGGTCGTCGGCCAGTAGAGCTGGGGCGCCACATAGTCGACGTGGCCGTCGAGGATCCACCGCTTCGGGTCGGCGTAGAGGCTCGCATACTGGTCGAGTCCGCTGATTCCGGGGGGTTGTCCGGGACGGTAGATGCCGAACGGCGCGATGCCGAAGCGGCATCCGGGGTCGATGTCGCGAATCGTCCGAAAGACGTCGGCCACCATGCGGTTGACGTTGTCGCGGCGCCAGTCGTCGCGAGACAGGGCGCCCCCCGTGGCCTTGTAGGCTGCGTACGTGGCGTCGTCCGGGAACGGACCGTCGGGGTAGGGGTAGAAGTAGTCATCGAAGTGGATGCCGTCGAGGCGATAGCGCGTCACGAGATCGGCGACGACGTCGAGAAGTCGCTGTTGCACGACAGGGACACCGGGATCCATCCATCCGAGCCCGTCGTACGCGTAGACGTGTTCAGGGTGCAGCGAGGCGATGTGCGGCGCCACGGTGGCCGCGCCCGACGCAGTCTTTGCGCGGTAGGGGTTGAGCCACGCATGGATCTCGATGTTTCGGGCGTGGGCCACCTCGAGCAGGTAGGCGAGCGGATCGAGGCCG
Source organism: Pseudomonadota bacterium (assembly GCA_005788935.1). The sequence continues at coordinate 3,669 of SYAK01000390.1, read as the reverse complement.
GGGTCGCGCCCCTGGGTGCCGGTCAGGAAGCGAGACCAGGGCTCGAGCGTCGAGGCGTAGAGCGCGTCACCCTCGGGCCGGACCTGGAACACGATGGCGTTGAGGCCGGCCGTGGCCGTCGTGTCCACGAGTGCATCGAGCTCGGCGCGGAGCTGTGCGGGCGTGAGCCCCTTCTTCGACGGGAAGTTGATGTTCCAGACCGTCGCGACCCACACCGCTCGTAGCTCGCGCGGGTGCGAGACGGCGACGGTCTCGGGCGTTGTCGGAAGCTCACCTGCGCCCGCGTCCGAGGCCAAGTCGGGTGTACCGAGGTCGGCTGCGGTGGCGGAATCGGGCGTAGAGCCGAGGTCGGTCGGGGTCGGCGCGTCCGGTGTAAGGGTGGCATCCCCCCCCGAGCTCCCGGCGAACGCGTCGGGGCTGGCGCCGACCGGCGAGGCGATTCGGTGTCCGAGGACGGTCAGACGGTCGGCTTCCGGCGTGCAAGCGACCATGAGACTGGCCGCTACGCTGAGCGTGAGCGAAGGTCGGGCGTTGGTGACGCGCATGGCGGCTCCTCGGGGCCGAGGCGCCCCTCCATGACCTGACGTTGCCCGAGGCGGACGGTGCGCGCAAGCAGGAGCGGGCGCTCAAGCGCAGTCTTCCGGGCCTGTGAGGCCGGGCTGGACCACGATGCACGGCGGCGGCGAGGGTTGACAGCGCCAGCCTCCGTGCTACCTTCCGACCCGCATACCGGTCATGGGGAGGCCCACGTTGAGCGACCCGAATCAGCCCGCGGATGGCATCAAGCGACCCTTGGACCTCAAAGCGCGCCTCCGCACAGGCGCGCCTGGACCCTCAGGGGCGCCTGCGCCGGCCTCTTCCGGCACGCTGCCGCCGCCCCCGTCGTCGGCCGCGACCCTTCCGCCCCCGCCGGCCCGCGTCGCGAAGGTCGAGGCCCCGACCGCCGAGAGCATCGAAGCCGCCCGCCGGCGCGCCGAGGAGCATGCGCGGGAGGCGGGTCCCGCCTTCGAGGAGTTCTCGATCGGCGGGGCGCCCGACAAGACGCCGGTGCCGACCGTGACGCAGGGAGGGCGCGTCGAATACGTCGACGTCCCCGTGCACGAGCTGACGCCCGAGATGAAGCAGCGTCAACGGAACCTGCTCGTCGGCATCTCCCTCGGCGCGGCCGTCGTGGCCTTCCTGCTCGGCCTCGCCTTCAGCTCGGCGGGGGCGATGTCGGCGCTGAAGGAGAACATGGTCTTCGAGGCGCAGGAGAAGCTCGCTTCGCTGAAGAACCAGCAGCCGAACTTCGACCGCATGAAGACGCTCGCGGCCGACCTCAAGACTTTCAACGACAAGATCGTCGCGCTGAACGCTGCCAACGAGAAGGCGGCGGCCGAGGGCGGCGAGGTCAAGGAGCTCGCGTCGCTCGAGAACGACGTGGCCGCGCTGCTTGGCACCGTCGGGGCGTTCGTGGAAGCGAAGCCAGCCGTCGATCCCGGGCTCATCATCGGTTCCGCGATCTACAACGGGCCGCTCATCTCGAGCGTCCTCGCCTTCGCCCAGCGGACCCAGGTCGCGATGGCCCACGCGACAGCCCTCCTCGAGGAGGCCCAGACCCTCGTCGCGATGTGGCGTCCAGTCCCCGCCGACCAGCAGACTGTCCTCGTCTTCGTCGAGCCCGTCGAGCGCGAGCACCCCGAGTTCGGCAAGGTCATGATGGCGAAGGGCCAGATGATCAAGGACTTCGGCAAGGTCGCCAAGGTCGACGTCAAGGCCGCCGACGGCCGCCCGGCAGGCCTCGAGTATCACCAGATGGTGGTGCTTGGTGGCGAGAAGGAACCGAAGCAGGTCAAGACGACGCAGGTCGCGCAGACGGACCTCGGGCCCTTCTTCAACACCGAGTTGACCGCCAAGAAGAACGTGTCGATCGCGCGTCTCGTCGAGCTCTCGGGCCGTCTGCAGAAGTCGCTCGAGGGCTGCAGCCCCGACGCCACCCTCGCGGAGATCCGGAAGTTTCTCTCGGAGGCCGGCGCCGTCGAGGGCGAGTCTGACGCGACCGAGCCGGCGCCTGCCGCTGAGACGGCGCCCGCCGAGTAACCCTTCCGTCAGCGGGCAAGCCCACCGACTGGCGTGGGTGGCGCATGACCGCGAGGGTCAGAAGTCAGCGGCGTGGGCGAAGATCCCGGGAAGGCCGCCGGTGTGGATGAAGACGACCCGCGACCCGAAACGGCGCGGGTCTTCGCGCATGCTCAAGATGAGGCCGCGGAAGGCCTTGTTCGTGTAGACGGGGTCGAGGAGCAAACCGTCGCGGCGGGCGGTCTCCTTCAGGAAGGCGAGCTCGTCCGGGGTTGTCAGCGCGTAGCCACGCCCCTGGAAGCCCTCGAGGACGCTGTAGCGCGCGCGGGCGGCGAGGTCCGCGCCGTGTTCGCGGGCCGCGTCGCCGATGATGCGCTCGACGATGGCCGAGAAGTACGCAGCGTCATCGCAGACGGCGATCCCGACCGCGTGGGTCGCTCCGCCCGGCTGCCCGGCGGCAAGCCCGATGGCGAGCCCCGCGAGCGTCCCGCCCGAGCCGGTCGCTGCGACGATCGTGTCGGGCGGTGCGTCCCGCATCGCGCCGAGGATCTCCGGGACGACCGTCGCGTAGCCCATGGAGCCGAGCGCGTTGCTGCCGCCTTCGGGGATGATGAATGGGCGCTCGCCTTCAGCCTGGAGACGGTCGGCGAGCGCCTCCATGATGGCCCCCCGCCGAGCCCTGTAGGCGTCTGGCGTGATGGTGTGGAGCGTGGCGCCCGCGATGCGGTCGAGGAGCACGTTCCCCGTGAGTGCGCGAGCGAGGTCGCCCGGCTCGCCGGTCGGGGTGCGCAGCACGAGGTGGACGTCGAGCCCGACCGAGGCGGCTGCGAGGGCGGTCGCGCGGGCGTGGTTCGACTGGAGGCCGCCGCAGGTGATGACCGTCGTCGCGCCCTGCGCGAGCGCCTCAGCGAGCAGCCGCTGCAGCTTGCGCAGCTTGTTGCCGCCGGTGTGGCTGTTGGTCAGGTCATCGCGCTTGACGAACAGCGCCACGCCGAGCTCGGCTGACAGGCGTGGCAGCGGCTGGAGCGGGGTCGGCAGCACGGCGAGCGCGGGAGAGGCGGGCAGGGTATGCATCATGCAACTCCGAAGGAGCGACTTCGCGCGATTTGGGTCTCGGGGGTTGACTGGCGGGGGCGGGTGCATAGAGTCGCGCCCGGTTGGCACTCCCCCCATTCGAGTGCCAGTTCGGGTCCCGGCAGGGGCCCGGGCCTCGCCAGCGCCGCTCTTTGCACGCGGCGCCAACAGCATCAAAGGATTCCGGAGCAGCGCATGAAGATCAAACCCCTGCATGACCGCGTCATCGTGAAGCGCGTCGAGGACGACACCATCTCCCGCGGTGGAATCATCATCCCGGACACGGCCAAGGAAAAGCCGGCCAAGGGGCGCGTCGTCGCCGCAGGTCCGGGGCGCCGCCTCGAGAACGGCGACGTTCGCGCTCTGACGGTGCGCGAGGGCGACCTCGTCCTGTTTTCGAAGTACGGCGGTACCGAGGTGAAGATCGAGGGCGAAGAGCACCTCATCCTGCGCGAGGACGACATCCTCGGCATCTTCGGCTGAACCCGCTCGCCCCTGACCCCCTGATACACAGTTCGCAACGAGGTTGGAAATGGC
>SYAK01000389.1 GCA_005788935.1 Pseudomonadota bacterium | reverse complement strand
CTCCATCACGAGATACAGGGAACCTGCGTCGTCTCCGAAATCGATGAGCCCGACGACATGCGGATGATGAAACTGCGCGATGAGGCGCGCCTCACGCTGGAACCGGGCGACCATGCTGGGGTCGGCGGAACCCGAGAGGATCTTGACCGCGACCGGGCGACCGAGGTTCAGCTGTTCGCACAGGTAGACAGCGCCCATGCCGCCGCGACCGAGGAGGCGCGTCACCCGATACCGGCTGGCGATCACATCGCCTGCCTCGCGATCCCGCGAACCAAGCTTCGGGCCGCTCGCGGACGCGAACGGGACGGGTGGGGGTGCGGGCGGAGGCGAGGCGGGACGAGCCGCGGGTGGCGGCGGGGGCGGAGTTTGCGCGGGGCTTGGACGGCTGTCAGGACCGGGGGCGTCGACGGGCTTGCGACGCAGGACAGCGGTCGCGTCAGGCTCGGGCAGGTCGTCGTCGCGCACCTCGAAGGCGGGCGCGGAAGGGGCGCGCGGTGGCGGCAACGGCATCGGGACCCGAGCGGCTGGGCGCAGCGGGGCCTGGTTCGGCTGGGTCGCAGCGCGGGGAGGTGGCATCGCGAAGGGGGTGCGCCCCGTGCCGGTCGACTCGGGGCGTGCCTCGGCCTTGCCGGGCTCCGAAGCCTGCCCGCCGGACTGCCGTCGCTCGTCGTCACCATGCGCCATGGTCGCCGCATACCCCCGCGGCCGACAGCGTAGCATGAATTCGCTGAATGGGGACCCTTCATCACGCGTCGAGGCACCATTCCCAAGCCTGCGAGGTGCCATGTCGCCACCGTTTGAACCTGCCGGGCCCTCGTCCTTCACCTCCCGACGGCGCTGGCCTGGGGTCGCGCCTGTGCTCACGACGCTCGCGCTCGGACTGCCAGGCATCGCCGCGGCCTCGGACGAGGCAGGACCGCTGGCACCTGCGGCGCCTCCTGGCTTTGACTACCGCGGGCTCGAGGCCGACGTCATCCGCGAGACTCAGGCGCTGCGGCGCGACCCGGCCGGGTGGGCTGGGCACCTTGAGGCCCGTCGCCGGGATTACGACGGCGACATCCGCCACGAGCACGACGGGACGCGCCTCTGGGTCGAGGAAGGTGTCGCGGCACTCGACGAGGCGGTCGCGGTGCTGCAGGCCGCTGACCGCCTGCCCCGCCTGGCGCCCTCGGGCCTGCTCGCGCGCGCCGCCGCTGGGCATGCGCACGATCTCGGCGTCCATGACGCCACCGGGCACGCGGGCTCGGACGGCTCGGACCCGCACGCGCGCATTGGACGCGTGGCCGAAATCACCGGGATGACCGCAGAAAACATCAGCTTTGGCCCGCGCACGGGGCGGGACGTGCTGATGGCGCTCGTCATCGACGACGGCGTCCCCGACCGCGGACATCGGGACATCCTGCTGACGCCCGAACTCTTCCAGATCGGCGTCGCATGCGGACCACACCCGAGCTACGGGGTCGTGTGCGTCATGAACCTCGCGGGCGGCGTCATCAACCGAGATGAGGATGCGGTCGAGCCCGAGGGCCATGCGACTCCCGGAGCGCCACCCGCCGATGGCGACGGACCCGTGACGGGCGTGCAGACCGTCGACCCGGCCCGAGGGTGGTCCGACGCCGGTCGGGCACCCGGTGAGGCGGACGAGCCGGACCCGATGACACCCGATGACACCCGGAGCCCGGTCGACCCCCACCCGGACGCCGAAGCCCGGTGGCGGCCGATCCGACGACCGCTCTGGACGGCCGCGGCGCGGGGACCGGAGCGATCGGGCTGCAGGACGCGGGGGACGCGCGCGCGTGGCTGGCGCTGAGCGTCAGTCCGCGTCGACCTCGGAGACCGCCTCGCCCGACTCGAACGCGTACGCCTCGGCCGTTGCGCTGCTGCCCTCCTCGAGCGTGTCGTCGTCGGGCTCGGCGCCGAGGGCGGCCTCGGGTGCGAGGAAGTCGCGGGCGCGCAGCGCGAAGACCTCGTCTGCACGGCCGAAGATGGCGGTCGTGCGTGCGCGGACGAGCCCCTCGAGGCCGCGGGCGAGTCTGCGCGGCGACATGCCGAGGGTCGCGCGGTCGGACGCCCGGACGAGCCCGTGGAGCGCGAAGAGGTCCGTCAGCTCGCCAAGGCGCGAGACGAGCTCGCGGACCCCTTCGTGGTGCGGCGCGACATCGGCGGCCACGGCGGGCAGGGTCGAGAGCAGCTCGAGCTGGTAGCGCATGACGCGCCCGGCCTTGCGCCAGTCGTGAAGCGCCTCGGCCGTGCCCTCGTGGGCGGCCTCTTTCATGGCCTTGCGGGTGGTCTTCCAGCTCGCGCGCACACTCGCGAAGAGGTCGTCGGACTCGACGCGGCCGAGGCCGGCACGGAAGACGGCACCGAGGCCGGCAAGCTCGCGCAGGTTGGCGCGGAGGCGCCACGCGACGAGCTCGGGGGAGGCGACTTCACCGCGGACAGCCTCGATCAGACCCCGGATGGCCTCGGACGGGGGCTGGGGTGCGGCGGCTTCTCCCTCGGTCGGGGCGTCGCCCGCGGAGGGTGCGAGGGCATCGAGCTCGGGCGCGAAGTCGGCGAGGCTCGCGTGGAGTGCGTCGAGGTCGCGGAGCAGACGGGTCTTGCGGCGGGCGCGGCGCAGCGCCATGTCGAGCCAGGCGAGCTGGCGCTTGCGCAAGAACGGGGCCGCGAGGTCGAGCAGGGCCTCGGCGCGGCGGAGCGCGCGGCGGAAGTTGTGGATGGCGGCCGCGGGGGCCTCGATGGCAGCCTCCGAGCGCTCGCGGGCCTCGGTCAGCATCGCTTCGAAGGCGGCGGCGAGGGCCTCGGCGAGGGGGAGTTCGGGGTTCAGGGTGAGCTGCTTTTGCATACGGTCTCCGGGGATGCGCAAGGGTAAGTCTCCAGGGCTTGTCATGGCCGCGCCGGGATGTCATGTGACATTTCTGATGACGTTGTCAGCGGAACGCGACGCCGTGCCTGACGGGCTTGCGCCGCGCTGCGAAATCGGAGGATGTTCGGCGCATGAACGCCGCCGACGCGATCCGCGAGCTCGCAGGCCTCCTCGCCCGAGGGAAGGTCGTCGTGCTGACTGGGGCGGGGTGCAGCACCGAGTCCGGCATCCCCGACTATCGCGGCCCGGAGACCGCGCGACGTGCCCGCAACCCCATCCAGTACAAGGCCTTCTGCTCCGAGTCTGTCGCGCGTGAACGGTACTGGTCGCGCAGCTTCCAGTGCTGGCCCCGCATCCGCGACGCAGAGCCCAACGCCGCCCACATGGCACTCGCTCGTCTCGAGGCAGCGGGCCTCGTGACGCACGTCATCACCCAGAACGTCGACCGACTGCACGCGAAGGCCGGGACACGGGCCGTCACCGAACTCCACGGGGCGCTCGCGGACGTCCGCTGCCTTGGCTGCGGCGCGACCGTCGGCCGCGATACACTTCAGACACGGCTCGCAGAACTGAACCCGCGGCACGGGGCCGACGGGCCAGCGGCGCTTGCCGAGCCCGCGCCCGATGGTGATGCGGAGCTGCTCGATGGCGCAGGCGACGGCTTTGTCGTGCCCGGATGCGACACCT
>SYAK01000388.1 GCA_005788935.1 Pseudomonadota bacterium | reverse complement strand
CGCGGGGACGCGTGGAAGCCGTGGCGCCCGTTGGCCGCGAGGAACCCACGCTCGAGGAACTGGGCCTTCAGCGACTGAAGCGGCCCGTTCCGGACGCCGATGCCGCTCAGCTCGGGCATGACTTGCACGTACTCGCGTGCGTAGCCCGGGGTCTCGGCGTTCGCGATGTTGCGCGAGGCGATCGAGGTCAGGGTCCTGGCGACTTGCATGCTGCCACGGGCGGTCGTGGCGATCGAGTTGATGCTGCGCGCGGTGTACATGTCGGCCTCTCGTCAGAGCTTGATGTCGAGCCTGGGTGCGGCGTCAGGCTGGTGACCCCGGGTCTGCCCGTAGCGGTTGTAGGTCGGGCCCGCGTCGAGCGGAGTGCCGAGGAGGTTACGCCACGCGTCGAGGATGGTGAGCCCGCGCCGGGCGTGGACTTCGGCCGTGACCTGCTGCTCGGCGAGCGATGCGTTCAGCGCGGTGAGCCGGGCGAGCCCGCCCTCCCAGGCCTTCAGGAAACCAGTCGCGACGAACGGCGTCGCGGCCCGGAGGTTCGGCAGCGGCTCCCCAGCGAGCGCAGTCGCGGCGTCGACGAGTCGACCGAGCGCCGCCTCGAGTCCGTCGCGATGCTCGGCCATCCGGACGATGGCGTCCTCGAACCCCTGGGTCCCGTTTGGTCCGAGGTTGAACTCCCGCAGCGCGCGCGCCTGGGCATGCCCTGCCGACAAGGCAGCCTCGAGGGCAGCGCACTGGTCCGCGAGTCGGGACATCAGGGTCCGGGTCAACGCTGTGCGTTCGGGTCCGCCGCTCTCCGACCGGAGCGCGGCCCGTGTCTCGGGCCCTGGCTGCGTCATTCGCCCTCCGGGCCGACGGCGTCGTCAACGATCCGCTTGGCGAGCGACTTCGCGTCCACCTCATAGGTGCCGTTGCGGACAGCCTCGCGGAGCGTGGCGAGCCGCTCGCGGTCGAGACGACCCGCCGTGGCGCGCGCGAGCGCGGACAGGCCGCTCTCCATCTGGACCGCGGGACCGTCTTCAGCGCTGTCACCGACGGCCGTCGACCCCGCCGAGCGGGTGGCGCGCAGTGAGACAGCGCCCGGGGTCGGGCGGGCGGTCTTGCGGTCGAGCGGGTTGGTAGGGACCATGGTCGGGACTCCTCGATTCGGGGCTGGCAGGTCGGCGGCCAGAAGGTGGCGTTCAGGGGCCACGGGCTTGAGGGCGACAACCGTTCATCGGCTCTCGGAGGGACAACGTGAAGCGGAGGGGGAATCGTAAGCAGCGGTCGAAAAAAGCGCTCTCAGGGGGCGGTGATCGGCGTGTTTTCAGATGCTTCGGCTGCCGTGTCGACGTCAGGCGACCGCCAGCGCCCGAGCAGCGCCGCAGTCGGGAGCGAGAGCGGGCGGGAGGTCGCCTCCGCGTCGGCGGCGACCTCGGACTCGGGCGCGAAATCGCGGGTCAGGTAGTCGGCGAGGCCGATGCCGCCCGAGCGTGCGAGGTGGCTCGCGAGACCGTCCTCGAGGAGGTGGTCGACGAGCTGACCGCCCGACTCCTCCTCGCTCATCGTGGTCGAGCGCATCGCGGCGACGAGCTGCTTCAGTAGCAGGGACTCGAACTCGCGTGCGGTCTCGCGGATCGCCGCTTCATCCGGGGTGCCAGACTTCGCGGGCGCCCGGAGCGCCGAACCGCCGAGCAACGAGACAGGCGGGGAGAGCGGAGTCGTCATGGGATGATCTCCAGACGGGCGTGCAGACCACCCGAAGCCGCGAGGGTTTCAAGGATGTCGATGAGTTCACGCCCCGAGACGCCGAGCGTGTTGAGACCTCGGACCACGTCAGCGAGGGTCGTGCCGCCTTCGACGAGGGTCAGCGCGTCGGCTGGGGGGACGGGCTCGGCGCGGCTCGGGGCGGCGAGCGGCGGGGTCGTGGCGACAGCACCCGGAGGACCGCCCGCGACCGGCTGGTCAGCTGGCGCGCCAGCCGCACCTCCAGCGCTCGGAGCTCCAGCCCCGCGGGTCGGGTCGCCGAAGATGCCGTCGCCAATGCGCAGCGATACACCGCGCCACGCGATGGCGACCTGAGACAGACGCACCTCGCCACCCATCACGACGGTGCCGGTCGAGGCGCTGACGACCACGCGGGCGATGTCATCGGTCTGGACCTCGAGGCCCTCGATGTGCGCGATGGCCTCGGCGACCCGTTCTTTCCAGGTTCCGGGGAGCTTGATGTCGATGACGCCAGCGTCGCGCACGAAGGCGATCGGCGCGAGCTGGGGTGGTGGGGGCGGAGGAGGCGGAGGAGGCTCGCCGCGGCGGGGCCGAGGGGCTGGCGCGGGCGGCGGAGGCGGCGTCTGACCGGGCTGGAGCGCGTTGATCGCGACAGCGATGTTCGACGCGGTCTTGAAATCTGGCCGCCGCAGCAGATAGGTGAGCCGCTCGCCGTCGGCGAGGACGACCGGGACCTCGCGCTCCACGAGACCCCCGCCTGGAATGCGGCCGACGTTGACGCGAAAGCGGAAGCTGCGGAAGACGTCGTCGCGGTTCGCTTCACTGCCGACGAGCAGCCGCCCCTGCGCGACCGCGTAGGTCTGGTTGTCGGCGCCGATGAGCGGCGTCATGAGCAGCGTCCCGTTGTTCAGGCTGCGGGCGTCGCCGATCGAGCTGACCTGAACATCGAGGCGGGCGCCAGGGCGCGAGAAGGCCGGCAATTCGGCCGTGACCGTGACCGCTGCAACATTTCGCAACACGAGCTGCTGACGGTCCACGCGGACGCCGAGCCGGGAGAGCATGGCCTCGAGGGACTGCGGCGTGAAGGTCGTGCGCTCCGTGTCACCAGTCCCGTCAAGGCCGACGACGAGCCCGTAGCCGATGAGCTGATTCGGGCGGACGCCGTCGAAATAGCCGAGATCCTTCAGTCGGACGGGGACTTCGGCAGCGGTCGCCGAAGCGGCG
>SYAK01000387.1 GCA_005788935.1 Pseudomonadota bacterium | reverse complement strand
GGCGCGCAGCTCTTCGGCGCGGTTCAGGGTGACCAGTTCACGATCATGGGGCTTCCCTTGCTGGCTCTTCTGGCCTTTCTTCGCGACCGAGGAGTCCTCGCGTCATGAGCCTCACCGGAAAGGCGCGCGTCGCTGGGGTCATGGGCTGGCCGGTCGGGCACTCGCGCTCGCCCGCGCTCCACGGCCATTGGCTGGCCCGTTATCGCATCGATGGCACGTACGTGCCCATGCCCGTCGAGCCGGCGGGCTTGGCGCAGGCGCTGAAGGCGCTACCGGTGTTGGGCTTTCGCGGCGCCAATCTGACCATTCCGCACAAGGAAGCCGCACTCGCCCATGTCGATCGGGTGGAAGAGGGCGCGCGTCGCATCGGCGCCATCAACACGGTCGTACGCGCGACCGACGGGTCGCTCACGGGCCACAACACGGACGTCTCCGGGCTGCGCGCAGCCCTCGCCGAGGCGGGCGTGGCAGCCCTCGACGGGCGGCCCTGCGCCGTCATCGGAGCGGGCGGCGCGGCGCGAGCGGCCTTGTGCGTCGCCGCCCGCCTCGGCGCGGGTGAGGTGCGCGTCTGGAACCGGACGGCCGACAAGGCGGAAGCGGTCACACGCGCGCTCGGGGTCGGACGTGTCGTAGCGGAGCTGGCGGAGGCGCTCGAGGGTGCGGCGCTCGTACTGCAGGCGTCCGCGTCAGGCATGGACCTCGGTGCCGCGGAGACGCAAGAGCTGGCGGCCGAGCTCACGCCGGGCCTGCAGCGGACATCGCCCGAGGCCCACGTCTGCGACCTGGTCTACCGCCCACGGCGAACCGCGTGGGTCCTCGCGGCGGAGGCTGCCGGACGACGCGGCCAGGACGGGCTCGCGATGCTCGTCCATCAGGCGGCGGAGGCGTTTCGCCTCTGGACCGGGGCGAGGCCGGACGCGGTGGCCATGCGAATGGCCGCCGAGGCGCGCACCCGCTGAAACGCTGACGATGCGTCAGGTCACGTTCAGGGCGCAGGTGTCAATCGGCGGGCGGTGCGACGGCCGTGCGCTCGCCGAAGATGAAGAGATGCCCATGCGGATCGTGGAGCATCAGCTCTTCGGCGCCGTAGGGCGCGGTGCGGCGCTCGATGAGGTGGGCGGGCTTCTTCGCGCGGACAGCGTGCTCGAGCTCGCCGAGGCCCGTGATCCAGGTGTAGACGACCGAGCGTGAGGGTTGTGCCAGGCGGTCGCGGAGGCTCGGCGCGAGCCCGGAGAAGCGCTGGTACTCGAGCGTCACGGGGTCCGAGCGCCCGGCCGCGGGCCCCTGCAGCACGACGAAGTCCAGCGCGCCATCGCGATGGTCCTCGAACGGCACCGAAAAGCCGAGCAGCGACACCCAGAAGTCGCGGCAGGCCGCCGGATCGTCGACGACGAGGAAAGGCAGGGCGGGCGGTTGCAGTTCCATCGGGCTGTCCCAGAGCGGGAGACAGGGGCGTTCGTCAGCGGTGGACGAACCCTGACCGCGGGTGGGCCGCGGACGGGGAGGCGTTACCGCACCCCGCTTGCCGAGGAAAGGACAGAATGTCGGCAGGATGACGCGCGTCGACTGCGATCACACGCACGCGTGGCCCTCAGGATCCTCGGGCGTGAGGTGCGGGAGCTGCCCTCGGCGACCGCCACGCGTGGCGCGGGCCCTCCTGAGTTGGTCCCGGGGGACACGTGTCGTTCACGCGCCTTGCAGGCCCCGCAGGGCACGCGCAAGGGCGTCTGCCTTGGTCTCGGTCTCGGCCCACTCGGCCTCCGCCTGCGAGTCCATGACGAGTCCACCGCCCGCAGAATACTGCAACCGTATTCCATTTGCAATCGAGTTGCGAATCAGGATGGCGAAGCTCGCGCGCCCATCGTCGGTGACGAGGCCGAGCGTCCCGCAATAGAATCCGCGTGGTGAATCCTCGAGGGCCGCGATGGCCTCCATCGCCGCGATGCGTGGGGCCCCTGTCACCGAACCGCCGGGAAAGACCGCGGCGAGCAGGTCGACGAGGTCGCGACCCGGAGCCAGCGTGCACGCCACCTCGCTGACGAGGTGGGTCAGCGTTCGGAGCGGCAGCGGGGCCATGAGGGCTGGAACCGAGACGCTTCCCGGCACCGCGACCCGGCCAAGATCGTTACGCATGAGATCGACGATCATGACATGCTCGGCCCGGTCCTTGCTGCTCGCGGCGAGCTCGGCCCGAAGCGTCGCGTCCTCGTCCGCGTCTGTCCCCGCCCGGCGCGTCCCCTTGATGGGCCACGTCGTGACGCGCCGCGTGTCCGCACGCCAGGTGAGCAGGCTCTCGGGCGAGCCAGAGACGAGCCACCGATCCTCCGCGAGCGGCATGAGGCCCGCGAAGGCCGCTGGCTGGGCGCGGCGCACATGCCCGAACAGAGCCGCCGCGAATCGCCCCACCTCCGCGGGTGCGAGGTCGGGCAGCGCCAGCTCGAGCCGTCGCGACAGGTTCACCTGGTAGAAGTCGCCGCGCGCGAGCCCGGCCTGAATCGCCTCAAAGCCCCGCAGCCAGACCTCGCGCGGAGTCCGGTCGTACAGCGCTCCGAGCCCCGACCAGCGCACGTCCACGTCGCTGTCCCGCGGCGCCTGAGCCCCCGCGTTGACGAGGTCCCACAGCGGACCGTTCTGCGGTCCACGCCAGCGCCACGGGCCCCGCGGGCTGTCCGCCTCGAGCCATCGGTCCCACGTGACGACCACCGCAGCGGGCCCGTCGAGCTCGGCCGCACGCCCCGCGAGCGCCGGCTCGAAGAGCCACCCCGCCTCATAGGCCAGCGCGACAGCCTGCAGCCGCGTCGGCGCCGAGACCTGTGGGCGCCCAAGTCCCGACCGCGTCGGCCCGAGCGCCTCCTTCAGCCACCGCGCGAACCCGGCCTCGCGCAGCGCCGCGATCCCCGCCGAGTCCACCGCCACGGGCCAGGCCGCGAGCACGTGGCGACGCGGCGCGAACCCGCCCGCATCATCGCCCACCCCACCGTCGGCCCACAACGGCCAGACCCGCGCGACGCCGTACCGCCCGGCCTCCACCACGAGCCGCG
>SYAK01000386.1 GCA_005788935.1 Pseudomonadota bacterium | reverse complement strand
TGCTGAATCTTCTGAGCCTCCGTCGCGCGTGCCATCTTGACCTCCTGTCCCTGCGGTCCAAGACTCACGTTCGATCACAGAAGACCGGCTCCGTCGATCTTCGCTCCCACCGTCAAGGCGAATGAGAACTCGATCGCCCTGGCCCGCCGCCGCTCGCATCTTGCCGAACGAGATGAACGAGACGACACCGCGAGGCACACCAGACGCGTCACATCACCCAGGTGATGGTCCAGGAGCGGGTCTCGCCGTCCACCGTCACGTCGACCGAGTCGCCGAGACGCTGCCCCATCACCGCGAGCCCGAGCGGCGAGCCCGGCGTCACGACCGTGAAGAAGCCGTCGCCACCGGGCCCCTCGAGCTCGAGCCCCGCGCCGACCGGCGCAATGAATAGCGTCCTTCCGGTACCATCATCATCATCCTCGACCTCGACCAGCGCGCCGAGTCCGATGCGCCCGCCGTCGGGCACCGGCTCGGCCCGGAACACATCGAGGGCCGCGAGCATCTGCCGCCCCGCCTCGAGCCGCTTGGACTGCCCGCGCGCGAGGGCCGAATACTCAAGCATCGCGCGGCTATCCTCGCGCTTCGCCTGCGCCTCCTCGCCGTGGACCGCCGCGTCAGCCGCCGCGACCATCTCCCGCTCGGACACGCGCACAGACTCGCGCATCCGCGACACGAGCTGGGCGACGAGAAACCCCTTGTCCACCACTGTCCCCTCCGCGCCTCGTGGCACACGCACCGCGGACGCTACCACCCCTCCGACACGTCGTACAGAGCCCGCTGACCCCCCCAGCTTGCCGCACCCGAGCCAGCCCGAACCGCCGCACACCGGCCTCGGACGACCTTCACAGCGCTTCACGTCCGGAGACAGGGACGCGGGAAGTTGCGGAGCGCTATCCATTCATGTGAAGTTACCGGGGAGCCCAAACCGACACCGACGCGCCGCGGCTCTTCCGCGACCGACCAAACGAGGTCCCCGATGTCCCGTGCGACGCTCCGCCATATCCTGATGGCCGCCAGTCTCCTCGCCACGTTCGCCGCCCCGGCGGTGCACGCCTCGCCGCAGGTCAATGACAACGCCGGCACCTTCGTCGACGCCCTGACCGACGACAACGGCCTCGTGACCTTCGTCCAGACCCGCTACGACGCGGCTGGCCGTCGGGTGGTCCTCGCGGCTGGGGCCACGTCGGGCACGTTCGAGACCGTCGCCCTGACGCCAGCCTCCTTCTCGGCCTGGGGTCAGGTCCACCTCAACGCCACACGACCGTCCGACGGCCAGATCCAGGTCTGGGCCGTCGCAAACGACACGGTCTACGGCGCCAACGGGCAAACCGGGACGCGCGCGAACCTGCCAGCCCCGCTGCCGCTCTCGCCCTCCACGGTCGCTGGTTACACGCTCACAGCCTCGCTCGCGTCCGTGCCAGCCGCCTCCGGGTCCGTCTCGCTGCTCATCCGCCTCAGCGGCGCGACTGTCTCACCCCAGGTCTCGGGCCTCCGCGCTACCTGGACGCCCGAGTCGCGCGTCGCTGTCCGCCTCGAGGCTCCCTCCACCATCGCGTCAAACCAGACCCTCGCCTACCGCGTCAACGTGGGCGTCTCCTTCGTCGACACCTCCGCCCTCGTCGTCACCGTCCCGCTGCCCGCCATCGCACCCAATATCGCGTCCACCCGCCAGGACCAGCGCCTTGCGTTCCTGTCGGCGACCGAGAACGGCGCCCTGACCCCCGACGGCAGCGCGGTCCGCTGGAACCTCGGCGCCCGTCGCGCGGGTGAGACGTTCACGCTCGTCTTCAACGCGCGCATCCCGATGGGCACCTGGAACGGGACCCTCTACACCGCGACCGCCTCCGCGGCCCCGGGCAACGGCGCCCTCGCCACCTCGGCCCCCCTCCAGACGCGCGTCACCGCCGCGCCCGCCCCGCGCGTCCAGCGCTACTACGGCGCGGGCGCCTACCGGGTCAACAACCGCTGGCACGCCTTCGCCGACTCCGACGTGTCCATCCAGGTCCAGGGCTGGAACTATCCGAACTACCCGGCGCAAGGCGGCGAGACCCTGTTCGACGCCGTGGCCTGGGACGACGTGTCGGACCTCGTCCGCACGCTCGGCGGCTTCCCCGTGACCGGCGGGCCGTTCGACATCTCCGACGGCGGCCAGTACTCCGCGAGCGGGCTGACGCTGCCCGACGGCACCGTCGTCCCTCCGCAGTCGGTCTACTGGACGCTCGGCGACCTCACCGTGGGCGCCGCCTTCAGCCGCAGCTACCGCGTCCGCCTCGGGCGCAACGCGCCTGCTGGCCCGTTCGCGGGCGGCGAGACGCTGCGCGACTGCGCCACGCTGCGCAGCGACTTCGCGAGCCAGCTCTCGGCCGCCTCCGGCCCCGCCTGCGACGAGCTCGTCGTCGGCGTCCCCGCGACGCCGGGCTACCTCTTCGCGAAGGGCGAGCAGGTCCGCGAGCACCGCCAAATCACCGCGGGCGAGGACCTGCGGCCCCCAATGTATCCCGCGACCGTCAAGGCCGCCTTCGGTGAGACCGTCAGCTACCTGATGCTGACCTCCAACACCGCCGTCTCCGAGCTGCGCGACATCACGATGATCGACAAGATCCCGGCTGGCACGCGCTTCGAGGCAGCCTTCCTGCCGCCCGAGGCGAACGGCACCGTGTGGTACTACGCCGCGCCGGGCGGCAGCGACGCCTCGGCCGACGCGCCGCCCGAGTTCGACCCCGCCGACGGCGACCTGGGCCCTGGCTGGACGACCACCGCGCCAAGCGACCTGTCGCAGGTCTCGTGGGTCGCCTTCCGCGTCCCGCGCCTGACCTCGACCTACTTCCCCGACACCGACCCAGCGGGCGGCCTCACCCCGAGCTCCGTCGTCGGCGAAATCGTCGTCACCATCGCGCCTCCGCCCGGTCCCTGCCCGACGACCGACGTCGAAATCCTGAATCGCGGCCTGCTCTTCATCCACGCCTACCAGCCGCAGCAGCAGGCCGCTGTGCAGCTCGCGACGCCACTCACTGCGGTCAACGACGAGCGCACCCTGGTCGTCCCCGACCTGCCGTCGCTCGGAGCCTCGTGGGTCTCGGGCAGTCCGTCGACCGCCAACGCGAACCAGCCGTTGGTCTATACGCTGCAAATCACCAACAACAACCCGCCCAATGTGCGGACGCCGCTCGACGACGCGCTGAACACGACCGTTCGCGTCGATATCCCGGTCGTGCAGGCCAACGGCGTCCCGACGCGGCTACTCGTGGACGGGCTCGACGCGCCGGGCGCGACGGTGACATGGAGCCTGCCGACCCACGTGACGCTCGCCTATGCGGCGCCCATCCCGCCCGGGACCTCCCGGACCGCGACGCTCAGGACGCGGGTGCCCTCGGGCGTCCTCGACGGCACGGCGTTCGGCCTGACCGCGCGCGCCACCTACGCCGACGACGTCTGCGGCGCCTCTGCGCAGGACCTCGCGACGAGCAACAACTTCTTCGGTCTGCCCGCCCTCGAAGTGTCCGTCGGCTCGAACTTCACGAACGGCCAGACGGGCACGACGCTGGTCTGGACCCTCGACTACATCAACCCGTCTCCGACACCGTCGACCACCTCGTGGGTCGTCGACCGCGTCCCGAGCGGCGTCAGCCTGACCCGGATCCAGCTGCCGCAGAACGGTCAGGTCTGGTTCTCGCGCACCGTGCTCCCCGCCCTGCCCGCCGTGCTCAGCCCGAACGACCCGCTCACGGACGCCCGCATCCGAGCGAACTTCCAGCAGGCGACCGACCCGGACGGAGACGGCTGGGTCACCTCGCCCTTTGGCGCCCAGACCCTCTGGGTCGCCTTCCTCGTCGACGACCTGACGCTGTCGCCGCCGCAGTTCGTCACCGGCGTCCGCCGCACGGTTCGCCTCGAGGCGACCGTCACCGACATCAACCTCGGGGCGGTCATCGCGAACCAGGCCGCCATCCTGTCGCGCGAGCTCGTCCAGGCCATCTCGAACAAGGTCAACTTCACCGTCACCGGGCGCCCGGGGCTCCGCATGACCCAGAGCTGCGTCGACGTCGTCGCGACAGGGGCGTCGTTTACGTATGCGGTTGACTATGACAATGACTCGGCCAACCTCGACACCGGCGTCACGATCGTCGGCCGCGCCCCCGACGGGCTCTCTGTCCTGAACGTCGCGCACGCGTGGAACGACGTCCGCCTCGACGAAGAGCCCGGGGCCGCCGCCCCCTCGGTGACACTGCTGCCCGACGGCTTCAGCGCCGATGTCGGCCCGCTGCGCCCCCTCGAAGGCGGCCGCTTCCTCGTGACCGTGCGCGCCGAGGCGAACCTCACCTCGGGCACCTTCCTCATCCCCGACGCGACCGGAACCGCCATCGGCGGCGACGCCAGCACGCGCTCCGGCTCGGCCGCCTGCACCATCCTCGTCGAGAACGCCGACCTGTACATCCGCAAGCTCGTCGACAACCCGTCACCGCGCGCTGGCGAGGCCTTCAACTACACCCTCGTGGTCTCGAACGAGGGGGCACACGAGGCCCTCGACGTCGTCCTCCGCGACCGCCTTCCCGCCCAGCTCGAGCTCATCCCCGGGGCCGTGACGGTCACGCCAGCGCCGTGGGCCTTCAAGCCGTCCTCCGCCCCCACCTCGCTCGCAGGCGAGCTGTTCTGGGGCGGGGCCACCAGCGCGCTGACCCTCGGCGCCGGCCATCCGGGCCGCATCCCCGGCCGCTCGGGCGACGTGTCGATTATCCTCGGCGCACGTGTGAAGGCCGGTGTCATGCCTGGCACGACCATCCGCAACTGCGCGAACATCAACGGATCGACTGGCGAGGACGCCAACTACGCCAACGAGGGCTGCGTCGACATCACGACCCCGCTGCCTGACCCGTGGGTCACCAAGGCCGGCCCAGCGACCGCAAAGCCTGGCGAGCGCGTGACCTGGACGCTGCGCTACGGCAACCGGACGAACGAGGTCGCGGGGGGCGTGGTCGTCATCGACAGCCTGCCTGACGGTCCCATTCCGACGGCCGACGGCTCCGTCGACGTGAAGTACGTCGGCCATGTGGCGCCAAACGGCGAGGCCGTCTGGTTCCATGCGGGCGGCGCAGGCACGGCCCCGGCCTTCAACGCCGCCAACCCCGGCGCGGGCGGTTGGACCCAGACGCCTGGCGGGACCGTGTCGCACATCGCCTTCGTCGCGGGCAACCTCGCCCCGCTCGCACCCGAGCGAACGGTCCAGGTGTCAGCGGTGCTGACGAGCCCGGCGGGCGAGCTCGTCCTCGCAGGCAGCACCTTCGACACCTGCGCGGGCGTCTCGATGGCGCCGGGCTACCGCGACCAGGACCCCTCGAACAACCGCGGCTGCGCGACCGTCCGAGTCCCCGGCATCGACGTCGGCGTGACGGCCGCCTGTACGCCCGAGGGCGTATTCCCGGGCGTCACCCCCGGCAGCACGGCCGGCTTCGCGGTCACAGTCGCCAACTCGGGCACCGTCCCAGCCTTCGGTCTCAAGGTCCGGAGCGAGCTCCCAGTCGGCCTCACGCTGGCCGCGGCCGGCAGCGTCGAGGTTGTGGACGCCAACGGCCAGCCCGTCTCGACCATCGACGCGAACGGGCTGCCGCGCGCCTCGACGCCGGCGTGGACGCTGCACGACGGCCATTACCTGCTCGGTGACGCCAACCCCGCGAGCGCCAACTACTATCGCCGCGTCGGCCTCCGTCCCGGCCATCGCGCCCGCCTGCCGCTGACGCTGACCGTCGGGGACGGCGTCCCGAACCGCAGCCGCCTCATGCCGACCGCGCGCGTGGTGACCGACTACGGCGTCGCGTGGACGCCGGGTGCCGGCACCGAGGAGCTGCTCGCGAACAACGTCGCGCAGTGCCTGACGGCCGTGAACCGGGCGGATCCGCTCGTCGAGAAGTCGGTCACGAACCTCGCGGGCGCGGGCGCGCCAGCCGACCCGGGCGACACGCTGCGGTTTGAAATCGGCTGGAACAATGCGGGCGATCACCCCGCGGCCGGGGTGGTCATCGAGGACGCCATCCCGGAGGGTCTCGTCTACATCTCGGGCTCGACCGCGGGCTTCGACCCCGAGCTGTTCACGCTCGCGGTCTCGACCGACGGCGGCCTGACCTTCGGCGCCGAGGACCCTGCGACCGCGGGAGTGCCCGACCCGGACGTCACCCACCTCCGCCTGACCGCGCTCGGCGACATCCCGGCGCCCGTCGGCGGCCTCTTCATCCAGACGACGCCAGCCGACTTCGCGCTCGGGACGCATGATGGCACCCGGACCGACGAGGCCCTCGGCGCGGTCGTCCCGGATAGCGGCGCGAAGTGCGAACGCGTGACGTGTGCGGCGCCGCCCGAGTGCCCGAACGGCACATGGACCCCCGAGGACGCCTGCTGCCCCGTCTGCCGCCCGGCCGTCACCGGATGCCCGGACGGGACGCCCGTCTCCCCCGCGACCTACACGTCCCGTGGCTGCTACGACGGCTGCACCTGGCTGCCCGGGTACTGGGAGCTGCCTGACCGGGCCGACACATGGGACGCCTGCAGCGAGCTCGCCTACGGCCGCGACGCGAGCCACGCAGCCTGCCTGAAGGAGGCCACGGACCCGTCGAGCTGCGCCCACATTCCGTGTGGCAATACGGAAGGAACGCCCTGCAGCACTGACTTCCGCATGCTCGACGCCTGCCTCGCCGGAGAGGCCGGGGTGCCGCCGAGCGTGTGTCCAGCCGACGAGGAGCCGTGGTCGTGCGGGGTGCACGCCTACACGGCGACCTGCGTCAGCCTCTCGGGGCACCTCGGGCGGATGTTCGCCGACTGCGTCGACGCCGAGGCGAAGGGCGACCGGCCCGCTGGCGCCTGCGCGTGGCTGTTGCCGGACGTCGACTGCGCCGCCTGCGCCCGCGAGGCCTGCAGCGACACCCCGGACGCCCTGCGGACGTGGTCGAACCTCGGCGCGCTCATGCAGAACGGCTGGCTCGACGCCTCGCTGTTCCGCCTCCCGGGCATCGCCGCGGCTGCGGGATATCCCGTCCCCACCACGGTCGGCCCGAACGGGCTCATCGAGGCCTGCAGCCCGCCGATGCCCTGCGGCGAGGGCGCCGTGGAGACGTGTGCGGTCCCTTGCACGCCCTGCGAGACCCGAGAAGGCTGCGCGCTCTGCCAGAAATGCCCGAACGGGGCGACCTGCGCCACCTGCCTCGAGGGCGACGGCGGTCAGGTCGTGACAGCGAGCCAGAAGGCCGGCGTGGCAGCGAGCGCGGCCGCAAGCGTGGCCGACTCGTGCGGGCAGGCCTCGAAGGTCCTCGCGACCGCACGAACCCGGTGTGTCCGGGAGGCGGGTCTCGACAGCGCGGTGTGCGACGCCTATTCGGTCCCGATGTGCGCGCCGAGCGCGTCGTGCGCGAGCTCGACCTACACCTCGCCCGCCATCGGCGAAGCGTCGACCGTCGCGCGGTGGGAGAGCGCCCGCATCAGCGAGGCGCCGCGGACGACCTCGCCCGCGCGGGACATCCGCTACAGCGTGCTCGACGCGGCGACAGGCGAGGCCATCGACGGCTTCGCGCGCGTCCCCTATCCACAAGGCGGTGTCCTCGACCTCTCCGGAATCGCGGCCGACGCGCACCCGTCCCTCAGGCTCGCGGCCCACTTCTCCGGCCCAGAGACGGGCAAGGCCGCGCTGCTCGACGGCGTCTACCCGGTCCGCGAGGCCTGCATGGGGGACCTCTCGTCCATGGGGCAGCAGATGTACTTCGAACCGACCGCGGTCAGCGACAGCGGGCGCGCGGTCGGCCTCGTCCGCGACGCGTGGCGCATGAGCGGCTGCAACGGCAACATGTTCCTGTGGGGCCCCGAGGACGGCGAGCCGGAGATCATCGACAGCGAGGCCGTCTTCCCGCCCTACAACGACCACACACGCAATCTGTTCCCGCTCGACATGAACGCCGCGGGCGAGGTCGTCGGACAGTTGTCGAACACGAGTCACGACAACCGGAACACCTATCTGTCGAATGTTTCGGACGCGTTTCATTACAGCCCGGAGGGGGGCCTGGTGGACGTCGGCGCTGCCGTCTCCGACGAGCTCGCGGCCCAGCCAGTCGCCGGCCTCGGACCGCTCGTCTCGGTGGGCCTCGCGACCATCAATGACGCCGGCGTCGCCGCTGGCATGGCGTTCTTTGACCGCCCGGACGCCCCCGAGACCTGCGCCGAGGTCGGTGGCCAGCTCGGGCGCGTCGAGTTGGCGGCAGGTGACGGCTTCCCGAACGCGAGGCGCCTCGCCGTCTCGGGGACCACCGTCCTCGCGATGACGGGAGACGGGGGGCTGCGCACCTTCTCGAACACGCTCGCGCCGAGCGGCAGCGGGCCGGCCGTGTCGCCCTTCACGGGACCGCGCAGCGTCTTCACGAGCCCGATCGACGGGCGCGTCTACGTGCTCGAGGTGGGCGCCGCCCAGAGCCGAATCCGACGCTTCGAGGCGGACGGCGTGACCGCAGCCAGCGACGCCGTCAACCTCGGCGGGGCCGCGGTCACCGGGACGGCGCTCGCGGACGGACGCGTCGTGGTCCTCGTGGGCCAGTCCCTGGCCGTCTACACGCCCGACCTTCAGCCCCTGGCCTCTGTCACCCTGAACGTTCCGCTCATCACGCTCGCGCGGGGTCAGCACGACGGATATGTCCTGGGGGCCCGCAAGATCGGCACCTCGCTGGCGCTGTGCATGGTCTATCTGTCGAACAGCTCGTCGAGCTGCTGGCACACCGGATACACGAGCGACGGGACCGACTGGGACATGACCGTCGACGACGACGGACGCTACTACCTGCTGGACCGCCTGCAGAGCAACCTCCTGATTTCAGAGGGCTTCTGGACTGGCGTTACCACCTTCCCGCTCACGACCCCCGGCGCATCCTCGGTCGCGTGGGACGCCGAGCTGCGACGCCTGCTCGTCGCCTTTGACAACGGCGGCAGCGGCGTCATCACCGCGGTTTGTCCGCTCCGCCCGCTCCCGCACGTCGCGGCCGCCGTCCCATTCACCTGGTCTCGCGTCGGAGGCCTGACGCTCGCCGACGTCGAAGTCCTGACGGAGGGGGTCGCGCTGCGCCCTCGCATGGATACCATCAACGTCTACCAGAGCGAGTCCGGGTGGGTCGCGGGCGGGCTGTGGGTCCGGCGCGACGGCGCCGAGTGGGACGAGCGGCTCCCGTTCCGCTGGCAGCCGGCCACACAGGAGTTCCAGCTCGCGGTCGCCGAGTCGTTCGGCAACAACTACCCGATCGGCATCGACGACGCGGGGCGGGTCGCCCTGCCGAGCGGCGAAATCTGGGACGGGCAACAGGCCGTCGAGGTCGGCGGCGAGGGGGTCAGTGACGTCCGCCTCCACGGCCTCAACGCGGACGGTTGGGGCTACGGGGCGGCGTATGCCGGACCCGAGGGTCGCAGCGTCCCGGTCATCGTGTCCCCAGCGGGCGTCGTCACGGTGCTGCAGCTCCCCGCCGCCTACTGGTATGGCGCCGCCTTCGGCCGCACCGCAGCAGGCGAGGTGCTCGTGACCCTCTACACGCGCGAGGCGCCGCCCGACTGGGCCGAGTACGCCCGCACCGGGCTCTGGGACGGCACCCGTTACCACTTTGTCGACGGCTTTGACCCGAGCGCGAGCATCCGCGAGACCTACACGACCGAGTACGCCTGGGAGGGACGCGTGTCCGTCAGCCCGTCCGGCCTGGTCCTGGGCCACGCATACGGCCTGTCGGCAAACCTCGAAGGCGGCTTCAACCGCCCCTACCTCTGGTCGCGCCGCGGCGCCGACGACCGCATGGCACTCCTCGACTGGCGCGTGGTCTACCGGACCGCGGGCAACCCGTCGTTCACGCTCGACACCGAGGTCGCGGGCGTGTGTGCCGACAGCATCACGAACACGGCGACCATCTCGACGACGACCCCGCAGGTCACCGACCGCAACGACCGCAGCAGCGCGACGATCCCGATGAACCGGGCCGACCTCGCGGTGACGGTCGTCGCGACCCCCGGCGTCATCGCGCCCGAGGCCGGCGTGACCGAGGTGCCCGTCTCCTTCCGCGTGACGGTGACGAACCGCGGGCCGGGCGTCGCGAAGGGCATCACGCTCGTCGGGACCGGGTCGGAGGGCTTCGGCGGCGGATCCGAGACGCTCATCGAGGACCTGACGCTCGCCGCAGGCGCCTCGCGCGAGCTCGACGGCCCGGCCACGCTGATGGACCTCTCGCCCAACAGCACGCACACCGCCTCGGTCTCCGTCAGCGCGGCGACCGTCGACTGCGACCCGGCCAACGACACCGCGACCGCCACCGTCAGCGTCGGCGAGTGGCCGAACCTCCACGTGGGCGTCACGGCGCCCGCTCAGGTGCCGGTCAACCTGCCCTTCACGGTCAAGGTGCCGTGGGGCAACAACGGCAACGCCGCGGCACCCGGGGCCACCGCCTCGCTCGCGCTGCCACCTGGCCTCAGCCTGGTCTCGGCTCCGACGGGCGCCACCACGACGGCGGGCCTCGTCACGGTCGAGCTCGGCACGGTGCCCGCAGGCGCCACGGGCAGCTTCGAGGTGACCGTCGTGTCCGAAGACTGCAGCGCCGCCGGGTCGCGGGCCTCCTTCCAGGCGGACGTCACGACGACCGCGGCCGAGCTCGACGCCGCCGACAACCAGGCCAGCGCCGAGAGCGTCCTCGCCCCGAGCGAAGGCGCCCTCGCGGTCTCCGTCGTCGCTGGGCGCGGCACGGTCGCGGCCGATGACTCGGTGCTGTGGACCGTGTCCGTCACGAACCCCGGGCTGCGCCAGGTCGACGGCGCGGCGCTGCGCGTGGCGCTCCCGTCGGGCACGGCCCTCGTCGCGAAGAGCCTGACCGACGGCGCGTCCCAGAACGGCCAGGAGCTCAGCTGGCAGCTCGGCACGCTGACCCCTGGCGCAGCCACCCAGGTGCTCTTCCGCGCCACGAGCGCCAACACGAACGTCGTCCGCGCCTTCGTGACAGGCACCCGCGCCTGTCCGGCCGAGGCGAAGGGCTCTGTCGGACCTGTCGTCGCGACCGGTGGCGTCCACGTCATCAAGACGGCCAACAGCCCGACCGTGTGCCACACCGCCAGCGCCCCCCAGCGCGTCACGTGGACGCTGACCGCCACGAACACCAGCGCGGCCGCGGTCACCTGTGCGGACCTCGGCGACACCCTGCCAGCCGGCCTGACGCTCGTGGCGGGCTCGATGACGGCGCTCGGGACGCCAGGCACCACGACCGCGGAGAACGGCACGACCGGACACCCGATCTGGCGCTGCGTCTCCATCGCCCCGGGTCAGGCCATCACCCTCGCGTACGCCACCGACACGGCCTTCACCCCGACTGGCCCGAACGACGCCGCCGTGATGGGGCTCCCCGTCGAGGCGACCGCGCGCGCCGAACTGCGCCTCGGCGAGCTGCGCCGCCTGAGCAACGACCCCGCCATCCGCTGGTCGTGCGAGCCCGGGCTCACCCTGACGAAGGCCTGGGGTGAGGGTTGCCTCATCGACGGCGCCACGGCGACCATCGCGCTGACCGTCCGGAACACCGGGACGGGCGGCCTGAAGGAGGTCCTCGTGGTCGACGCGCTGCCCGTCGGACTCGACTTCGTGAGCGCCTCGGCTGGCACCTGGGACCCCGCGACCCGCAACTTCCGGGTCACCCTGCCCCAGCTCCTGCCGGGCGCCTCGACCACGATCGAGGTCCAGACCCGGCGCACGGCGACCCTCGCCTCTGGCAGCCTGCTCGCGAACCAGGCCTGGGCGAAGGCCGCGGACACCCTCCCCACGGTGTCGAACCTCGTGGCGACGGTCTCACTCGTGTGCTATGACGGCAACGCATGCACCGCCGACAGCTGCGCCATCAACGTCGGCTGCATCGCGCCGCCGGTCACGAACGGCGTCAGCTGCAGCGACGGCTCGCTCTGCACGACGGTCGACACCTGCCAGCAGGGCGCCTGCGTCGGCGCCGAGCCGGTCGTCTGCACGGCGGACAGCCCGTGCCACGCGGTCGGTACGTGCGACCCGGGCACGGGCGCTTGCTCCGCTCCGACCCTCCCGACTGGCACGGCCTGCGACGACGGCAGCGCCTGCACGACCGGGGAGATCTGCAACGCGGGCGTCTGTGGCGCGGGCGACGCCGTGACCTGCGATGACGCGAACCCGTGCACCGCCGACCGCTGCGACAAGGCGGTCGGCTGCGTGGCGGAGAAGGTCGCCGACAACACGGTCTGCGATGACGGTAATGCGTGCTCCTCGGCCTCGATCTGCCGGGCGGGCACCTGCACCGGCTCGCGCTTCCTCGCCTGCGACGACGGCAACCTCTGCACGACCGACGCCTGCGACCCCGAGACGGGCTGCGTCGCCGACGCGGTCGCTGACGGGACGGGATGCGACGACGGCAACGCCTGCACCTCGCGTGAAATCTGCACGGCGGGACGCTGCGGAGCGGGCGACGCGGTCACCTGCGACGACGCGAACCCGTGCACCGCCGAGCGCTGCGAGCCCGCTCGCGGCTGTGTCCGCGAGAACGTCGCCGACAACACGTTCTGCGACGACGCCAACGCCTGCTCGTCGGCCTCGTCGTGCCAGGCGGGCGCCTGTGCCGGGACCCGCTTCATCGCCTGCGATGACGGCAACGTCTGCACGACGGATACCTGCGACGCGGAGTCGGGGTGCCTCGCCGAGCCGGTCGAAGACGGTGCGGCCTGCGACGACGGCGACCTCTGCACGCGGACCGACGCCTGCGCGGCTGGCGTCTGCGGCGGCGGCGACCGCGTGGTCTGCGGTGAGCCCGGCGTCTGCGAGGCCCCGGGCCTCTGCAACCCCGACACCGGCGTGTGCGACTACGCGGCGAAGCCGGGCGATGTCCCGGTGCCGATCCGCATGACGAACCTCGGCGGCCGCGCGGTCAAGAGCGCGGCGCGCGCGGTCAACGCGGCCGGTGTCGTCGCGGGCACGATGACCGACCGCGAGGGCGGCGAGTACGCCGTGGTCTGGACAGGCCAGGCCGGCGACGACGTCCGCATCCTCGGTCCGGGCGTCGCGACCGGGCTGAATGACGCCGGTGCGGCCGCAGGCCTGCGCACGACGGACGCGGGCGTCGAGGCCTTCTTCCACCCCGGTGACGACACCCCCGTCGCGGTTCGCCTGTGGTCGGCCCCACCGAGCCCGACGCTCCTCGGGCCGGACGAGGCCGGGCGCGTCGCTGGCGCGGCCATGGCCGATTCCGGCGCCGCCACCGTCGCCCTGCGCGGGACCGACGGGGTCGTCGCGCGCTTTGACGATGGGACGGCGGGCGCCCGGCTCGTGGGCTTCCGGAGCGGCGTGGCGCTCGCCCAGACGACCCGCGGCGAGCCAGCCACCTGGCGCTGGGACGGCGTCACGGCGACCGCCCTTCGGGCTCCTGACGGCGCAACCGAGGCCGTGGGCCTGGCGATCGG
>SYAK01000385.1 GCA_005788935.1 Pseudomonadota bacterium | reverse complement strand
GTAGGCAATGATCAAGCCGACAAGACATCACCCGGGTGGGGGGGCCGAATCAGAGGAGCCCTCTGGTTTCAGCTGTCCGTGCTGCTCGTTGCGCTGCAGGGGTGTGCCGCTGGGCTTGAGCTCACCTACGTGGAGAGCGATGGTGGTGACGACCTCCTCGCCCAGGCTGCGGTCCCGTCGTCGGGTGAGCCAGATTACCTGAGTCTGCGCATCACCAACCGCGGGGCCAAGCCCGTGCATGTCGACTGGTCGTCTGTGCACTTCCGACATCCAGACGGCTTCGAGATTCCGCTCGAGGTAACCCCGAAATCAGCGCTGAGAGAGATCTATCCCGACGCCATGGTGGAGTACCATCTCCACCCCAGGCACAACTACATGTCTCCTATCGGTGAGGACGGCTCACGAGAGTCGCGCAGCTCTGCCATCGTGACCCATCAGCGTTTGAACTGGTATATGTCAAGCGGCAAAGGTTACACGATTCGCGTCCGGATGAAGGTCTGCCGCGCCGGAGCGGCGGGGTGTGGCGCTGACGGTGCTGGGTGGGGGCTGCTCACGGTCTTCGGCGAGGTCATTCCGCAAGGGGGAGCATAAACACATGTGGCGCAAAATCCTGGGTACTCTGACACCAAGTGTCGTGTCGCTGGCCGTGGTCGCGGGCGGCTCGGCGCGAGCCGACGATCGAACGCTGCCATTCCCTCACGGCGCCACCGCGGACGGGCCTCCGACCTGGTCTGGTGACAACTACGGCACCGCCACCTCCTGGTTTTCGCTTGACGCCGGGATCGGCTACATCAACGCACCAGAGTGCGTTTACGACTGCGGCTACGACGATGCGGAAGATGAAAATTGGGCGAACCGGGGCGGAGCCAACCTTCGCGTCCGTGGCCTGTTTCACTTAAACCGCTTCGTCGCGGTGCCGCTCGAGGTGAGCTTCGCTTCGACCTCGACCTTCGCGACCGGGCTGAGGTTGGCGTTCGGGGGCCAGACATGGGAGGTGGCCGTGACGCCCATGATCGGCACGATCTCCCTCGTGGACAATTATCTTGCGTTCGGGGCCGCGGTTGAGGCGTGGATCTTCCCGCGGCCTTCAGACCGTCGCTTGTCCGTCGGGGTGGTCGCGAATCAACTGATAGGCTCCGAAAAAAGCCGCGAACAGTGGGCCACCCCCGCGTTGCTCAGCGTCACGCCCTCCGTGAGCTACATCTTCTGATGGACAGAAACAGGTTTCATTAGAGCCGAAAGGTCTCTCGACGCGTCTGGAAACCTCGTGGCCACAACCACAAACCTTGGCTTCGTGTTCCTATCGAACGAGAGTTCGTGTTCATCTCGAACGAGAGAAGGTCACGAGACGTCTCCTTGCGTTGGCCTTGACCGGAACATCCGCTCTCGGGCGCGGTCCCGGTCGCAGTGGTCCGTTTGGCAGTGAGAGCGGCTGTCCGTGACGTTTCAAGCTGACTTCTCCCGGGTCAAGGGCCTCCGGCGCGCTCGGCGAGGGCCTGCTCGACGCGGGCCCAGGCGCGCTGTCCCCAGCCCGAGAGCGCGGTCGTGGCGTGGGCGCGCAGGTCGGCGGCCAGGTCCTCTCCCGTCGTGGCGCGCACCGCCTCGCACAGGCCGAAGACGTCGGCCGAGTCCTTGAGGCTCCCGGCCTCGAGCTTCAGCAGCGCGAGCGACAGCGGGGTCGCGACCGGCACCCCGAGGTCCGGGTCGGTGCGGGCGGTTGCGACGGCCTCGCACGCGATGGCACCGCGCCCGACCACGACGTCGACCGCGGGTGCGCCGAACCGGACGACCCCGCGCAGCGGGTCGTCGTCGTCGCCGCGCCGCAGCGCGACGATGTCCGCGCGGAGATCCGGGGGCCAGAAGGCGCGCGCGAGGACCTGTCCGTCGAGCGTCAGGAGATCGAGGTCGGCCGTGTAGCGGGCCTAGCCCCAGACCGCGCAGGCGTGGGCGCCGATGACAGCGAACGGGACGCGCGCGGCCGTCAGCGCCTCGACGACGGCGAGGTCTCTCACGGGAGGTCCTCGGTGAGGTCACGCATGACCTTGGAGAAGCGTCGGCCCTCTTGGGCCATCAGGCGGTGGAGGCGGCGGGCGTCCTCGAGCGTGGCGCCTGGCGGCATTCGGCGGCGCAGCTGCTCGAGGGGGCCCGTGTCGTGCAGCCACGCCATCATCTGCGCGAGCCGCGCCGTGCGCGCTGCGGCGGGCTCGACCGTCGGCTGCGGTGAACCGGTCGCGTCTGCTGCGTCGGCGGGGCTGGGAGCATCCATCGGGTCGACGTTAGCAGCGCGCCGGGGTCCGGGGAAGACAGGAGGCGGCAGGGCGCGCGTCGCGGCCTGCGCGGCGGCCCGGGGGCGAGGTCTGACCGCTGGCGGTCAGTCTGGCGTGGCGGGGGTTGCCGTGGTAGGCGAGCCCCACGGAGGCGACGCGATGCAGACCTACCTCGACCAGCTCCGCCACATCCTCGCCCACGGCGAGCGCCGCACCGACCGGACGGGCACCGGGACGCTGTCGGTCTTCGGGATGCAGGCGCGCTACGATCTGCGCGACGGATTCCCGCTGGTCACGACCAAAAAGATCATCTTCGCGTCGGTCGTGAAGGAGCTGCTCTGGTTCCTGCGCGGCGAGACGAACACGAAGACGCTCGGTTGCGGCATCTGGGACGCGTGGGCCGACGCGGACGGCGAGCTCGGCCCGATCTACGGGTCCCAGTGGCGGGCCTGGGGCGCGGATGGCGAACATCCGGGCGTGGATCAGATCGCGAACGCGGTGCGGCTGCTCCGGACCTCGCCCGACTCGCGCCGCAACGTCGTGTCGGCGTGGAACGTGGAGGCCTTGCCGAAGATGGCGCTCGCCCCGTGCCACACGCTCTTCCAGCTGCACGTCGCGGGTGACCGCCTCGATCTGCAGCTCTATCAGCGCTCGGCGGACATGGCCGTCGGGGTGCCGTTCAACATCGCGAGCTACGCGCTGCTGCTGCATCTGATGGCGGCGTCGACCGACCTCACGCCGGGCTTCTTCATCCACACGCTCGGGGATGCGCACATCTATCTCAATCATCTGGAGGGGGTCGAGACGCAGCTCGCGCGGACGCCTCGGCCGCTGCCGCGCCTGCACCTGCTCTCCCGCCCCGATTTCGAGCCCGACGGGCGCCCGGGCCTGAACCTCGGCGAGGCGGACATCGTCCTCGAGGGCTACGAACACGACCCCTTCATCCGCTTCCCGGTGGCGGTATGAGCGTCCGCCCGCCCGTGACGGCCATCGCGGCCGCCGACCTCGACGACGGCATCGCGCGCGAAGGCAGCCTGCCCTGGCGTCTGCCATCCGACCTCAAGCGCTTCCGCCGCCTCACGATGGGCGACGGCAGGAGCGCGGTCATCATGGGGCGGCTGACGTTCATGGCCCCCGAGGTGGCCGGTCGCCCGCTGCCGAGGCGGCTGAACGTCGTCCTGTCGCGCCAGCCCGCACCCGCCGACCTGGCACCTGGCGTCGTCTGGGCGCCTGACTGGGAGGCGGCGCTCGCGGCCTGCGCGGGCGTCGAGGCCATCTGGGTCGTCGGCGGGGGCGAGGTGTACGCGGACGCCTTCGCGCGGGACCTCGTCGACGCCGTCGAGCTGACGCGGGTTCACGCGAGCTTTGGGTGCGACCGCTTCTGGCCGGGTCTCCCCGCAGCTCGCTTCGCGCAGGTCGCGGCCGAGACGCGCGAGGATGGCGGCCTCACGGTAACCGACGAGCGCTGGGAGCGGGTGCGCCCGGACGCCCCTTGAAAAAAAGTGTTCGCGTCGGGCTGCGGACGGCGCGATACTGTGGCACCTTGATGGAACGGAGCCGGGAGGCGACCCCCCCGCGCAGCAGGAGTCCCCGCGCATGATGCTCGTCTGGTCGATGGCCTTCCTCGGCGTGATCTTCATGATCATCCTGGCCGCCGTGCGCGCGGCCGAACAGCGTCGCCTGCACGCCCTGCGCGTCGAGCTCGAGAAGGAAGGGGGGGCGACCCCTCGCACCGGGCTCCGCGTGCGCCCGGTGACGAACGCGCAGGCTCGTCCGAACACGGGTGGCGGCGACCCGCAGCGTTGAGGCGCCGCCCTGCGCTGACGCAAGGGTCCGCGCCCCCGTCCTGACGTCCGCGCCCGGGGCTAACCATTCGCCGGAATGGCGGGCGGCCAAAGCGAGCGCGCCTGGCTCGGCCTTGGCCTGACGCGCCCGGTCAGGCGAGCAGCTCGAGCAGGTCCTCGCGTGTCAGCGCGGTCGCAGCGCCGGCGCCAGCTCCGACCGCGCTCTCGGCGAGGGCGCGTTTCCGCTCCTGAAGGCTCAGGATGCGCTCCTCCACCGTGTCGACCGCGACGAGGCGGTGGACCATCACGGGGCGATCCTGCCCGATGCGGTGGGCGCGGTCGGCCGCCTGGTCCTC
>SYAK01000384.1 GCA_005788935.1 Pseudomonadota bacterium | reverse complement strand
GCGCGGAGGGCCGTCCCGCGCTTCACGCCTAGCGGGGAGCGCGGGAGGGAGACCCGCGCTCCCCGCTAGGCGCGTAGCGCGGGAGGCCATCCGAGGCCTCACGGCTGCCAAGGACCGTCAATAGTCGACCCGGAGCGACCCGAGATTGTCGCCCCAGCCGTTGCTTGAACCGACGCCACCGCAGCTGTCGCCGCCCAAGTCACAGTAACGCCAGCTTCTTCCGTCGTCGGCCGAGACGCGCGCCGCGTAGTGCCAGAAGCCCTGCCGCACGTCATCTAGCTGGCCTGCGTACTCGTCGTTGGCGGAAGAGTCCCACGATGGGCCAGTGTCCGCGTTGTAGTTGGTTGGGAACCAGTTCGGGTAAAATCTGGGGTCGTCTTTGCCGTAACCGACCTCGACGGTGATCCCGCCCCCGGGGCCTGTTCTTGTCGTGACCCCATCCTGGTAGACCCAGACGTAGATGTTTTCGCTTTTGGAGCCGGGCTGCATGAAGATGCTGCACGGCCACTGGACGTGGCAGTAGTCGACCATCACGCGACAGAACATCCCGTAGACGGAGCAGCCCTCGCCATCGAAACACTCCTGGTTCGGTGAGTAGCCCATGGGGCAGTCGCTGACGCACGCGTCGCCGAGGATATAGCCGGTGTGGTACGCAGAGCAGGCGTGCGCGGAGATGCATGAGTACTCGCCGCTTCCGGAGGGGCGCCTGTAAAAACCATTGCTGCACGTCGTGCACTGGCTCTCGCCGCCGCCCGTGCACGCCCCACATGAGCTGTGGCAGGGTGCGCAGGTGCTCGAGGAGTCGGCGTACGAGCCGTCTGGGCAGGTCGCGTAGCAGCCCCCGTTGTGGAGGTAGTAGCCCGGGTCGCAGTAGGAGCAGGTGAAGGGGCTGCCACTTCCGAGGGCGCAGTTGGCCTGATTGGGCTGGTTGGCGTCGGGGCCCTGGCATGTGTTGTAGAAGGCGCCCGTGTTGACCTCGACGCAGGCTGTCGTCTGCGTGCAGGAAGTCGACCAGGCGGACGAGGAGTAGTTCGTCTGGAGGCCGCCGCAGCAGTCGCTCGGGCACGACGAGCTGGCCTCACTGCCGTCGCAGCTTCCGTCCCCGCAGGATGGCGCGGCCGTGCAGGAGTAGTAGGGGCCGACGTAGTAGCATGTGCCGTCGCCGCACCCACAGTCCTGGGAGCAGTTATTGCAATCCTCGCCAGACTCGCAGCTGTTGTTCCCGCAGGAGGGATAGGACCAGCTATCGCAGTAGTACCGGGTGCCGTCCGAGTTGCAGCTGTATCCGTTGCCACAGCCACAGTCTTGGGAGCAGTTGCTGCAGTCCTCGCCAGACTCGCAGCTGGCGTTACCACAGTAGCTGCTCGATTGGCAGGAGTAACCGCTCCCGTTCCCGTTCCCGTTGCAGCTGTCGCTGCCGCTGCAACCGCAGTCTTGCGAGCAGCTGTTGCAGTCCTCGCCGCGCCCGGACTCGCAGGTGTTGTTGCCGCAGTAGCCCTCGTCGCAGTAGTAGTACAAGTTCTCGTGGTTCATACAGCTACCGCTGACGCTGCACGTGCAGTCTCCGCAGTTGTTGCAGTCCTCGCCAGGCTCGCAGCTGCCGTTACCACAGGAGGCGGCGGATACACAGACGCCGTCCTGCAGCGCATATCCAGCTGCGCAGCCGGTGCACCGCACCGGGACGCTGTAGCCCGCGTCGAACACGCCGTCGCTCGTCACCGAGGCCGGCAGCCCCGCGCAGGCTGGCGTCTGCGCACCGTAGCCAGAGCTGCTCCACGTGTTGTCGAGCTCGTAGCCGTTCACGACGCACGTGGCCGCGCACTCGGTGCAGTTGTCGTCCCCGTATCCGCTTTCGTCGAACCACCGCTGCCCGACCTGAGCGCACGACCAGCATTCAAACACGCTGTCCGTCGCCATCGAAAAGCTGTTGCCGTTCGTGCAGTCCCAGCTTTGTTGCACGCGGTGGCGTCGCTCGATGCGGCCGGCCGGACATGAGGAGCAGTCTCCTCGGTTAGGGCCGACGCAGGTGCCACAGGACGCGTGGCAGGGCTGGCACGTGAAACCTTCGGACCACTGCCCCGCCGGGCAGGTGATCGCGCACACCTTGTCGGCGTTCATGGCCTTGCCGGCAGGGCAGCGCCATTTCGCGTACAGCGTGACCGGCGCGGTCGGTCGGTATCCGCTGTGCCAGTCCGACCCTTCGTTAGGCTGGGCGCCGCTCCCGTAACCTGTCGCCCAGCCGGAGAAGACATAGCCGCTGCGGGCCGGAGGTGAGCGGAAGTTCGTCGTTGAGCTTATAGTGTCGTAACCGCTGGAGCAGTCGTAGACAGAGGACTCTTCGTAGACATGTCCGCAGAGAACCCACGGGTAGCGCATGTTGGGCGGCTGGAACTCGCAGAATCCGGACCCGTTGAAGTAGCAAGACTGGTTGCCCTCGTCCCAGTAACAGGGGCCGTTACACGCGCCCTGGTCGCGGGACTCACAGCCAGGATTCCCCCAGTTCCAGTTGCAGAGCTGAGTTCCGGTGCATGAGTACCACTCGGTCATGCCGGAACAGCCCGGGTCGGTCTCATTCCCGCCGATGAAGCCAATTCCAGTTGGGTCGCAGCCCGGCGTCCCCGAGAGGGTCCCGCCGCGGACGTCGAAGACGATGCGCTCGGGGTGGGCTGTCCAGCGCGCGTGGAGCGTGACGCTCGAGGCCGCGACGGGCAGGGCCGGGTTCGTCCACTGCGGCACGAACTTGTCGGACGGCGCGATGCGTACACCGTGGTGGTTCGTCGTGGACG
Source organism: Pseudomonadota bacterium (assembly GCA_005788935.1). The sequence continues at coordinate 11,523 of SYAK01000384.1, read as the reverse complement.
AGGCCTCGGTCCACCAGCCCGCGAAGTATTGGCCCGCCTTGCTCGGGAGCGGGAGGCTGTGGAAGAGGCTGCCGATCTCTTCGGGGTTCATTGCGAAGTCGACGCAGACGTTGCCGTGGCTCGACCCGCCGGGGTTGCTGAAGCTGATGGTCCGCCGCCCGCCCGTGCAGGGGCCGCAGGCGCGGGTGGCGGTGTCGGGGAAGGCGCCCGCTGGGCAGGTCGTGACGCAGGCCTTGCTCGTCGCGTCCGCGAAGGTGGCGACCGAGCAGGTCGCGGCGCAGGTCTGGGTCGTTGGGTCAGCGAACGTGCTGCCAGAGCAGGTCGCGGCACAGGTCCTCGTCGCACCGTCAGCGAAGGAGCCGTCGGGGCACATGGCGACGCAGGCCTGCGTGACGCTGTCGCCGAAGGTCCCGGACGGGCAGAGGCTCACGCAGCTGCGGGTGTTGCTGTTGGCGAACTTGCCGCTCGGGCATGTGTCGACGCAGACGCCTTGGTCAGCGAACTGGGGCTCGGCGCAGGTGACGCTGCCCGCGTTCGGGTCGGCCACGCAGCGGCCGAGCGTGGTGCTGAAGACGAGGCCAGCGCCGCAGGGTGGGACGCAGAGGCCCTGCCAGAGGGTGTGGCCGGTCTCGCAGGCGCGGCAGGCGAGGGGGCCGTCGCAGGCGGCGCAGCCGGTGGAGCAGTCGGTGCAGGCGGGGGTGCCGCTGACATAGGTCAGGAACTTCGGCGGGTTGCAGTCGTCGCACTCGCCGCCGCTGCAGGGAGCGCAAGTGCCGTCGACGACCCGCTCGCCGGCCTCGCAGGTGACACATGCGACCGTGACGGGGTCGAAGACATAGCCAGTTGCGCAGGTGAGGCCGTCGGGCGTCGTGGTGGTGCCCGCGGGCGAGCCTGGGACGCAGAGGCCGTTGAGCTTCTGGAAGCCGGCGTCGCACTGCTCGCAGGTCTCGTAGCTCGCGCACACGGCGCAGCCGTCGGCGCAGCGCTTGCAGGAGGTGCCGTCTGCGAACTGCGGCGGGGTGTCGTCGCAGACGCAGCTGTTGCCGTCTCGGACCGAGCCAGACGGGCAGCGGGCGAGGCAGCGTCCGTTGAAGAGGACGCTCGCGGCGGCCTTGGTGGGGTCCGCGGGGGCGGAGCAGGCGGTGCAGACGACGGCGCCGGCGTCGTCGAGGGCGCAGGCGTCGCAGCCTGCGGGGCAGGCGACGCAGGCGCCCACGAGGTTGAGGCGCTGCTTGGCGGGGCAGCCGCAGACGCCGCTTGCAGCGGTGGTGCCAGTCGGGCAGCTCGCGACCGCGACGCAGGCGTTGGTGGCGGCGTCGAGGGCGAAGCCGTCGGCGCAGACGCAGCGGCCGTCGACCGCGTCGGGCGCGAAGTTGTCGATACCGGGGCAGACACCCGACAACAGCTCCGTGCAGATGCCCCCGGCGTTGGGGAGGTGGTTGGCCGCGCAGACGTTGCAGCGGACGCCGGCTGTGCAGGCGACGCACGCGGTGCCAGCGGTGTTCATCGTCTGTCCCGCGGGGCAGCTGCAGCGGCCGTCGACGCTCGGCCAGGTCTTGGTGTTCGAGTCGCCGTCGGTGTCGGGGCAGGGCCTCAGGCACTGGCCGCCGATGAGCTCTCGACCGGTCGGGCAGGCGTTGCACATGCCGGCGGTGCAGTTGGTACACCCGTTGCACGCCTTCTGGCAGCGGCTGCCGACGCACGGGGCGCCGCCGCAGTCGAGGGCGTCAGCGCAGTAGTCGCCCGCCGCGCAGGGGGCGCAGGTGAGGCCTCCGCAGTCGATGTCGGTCTCGGCGCCGTTCCTCACGCCGTCGGTGCAGGTCGGGGCGGCGCACGGGAAGCTGCAGTCGGGGCCGCAGTCGACGCCCTCCTCGGTCCCGTTCTTCTGGAGGTCGAAGCAGCTGCTCGTCGCGGCGCCGCTGATGGTCAGGTCGAGGGTGTCGAGCGCGGTGCCAGCGGTCAGGCCCGCCGCGGCGGTGATGGTGACCTCGCCGCTCGCGCTTGGCACGAAGACGACCTCGAGGGCGCCCGAGACGACCTTCGGCGCGTGGAAGGCGCCCGTCGGGCTGCCCTCGAGCGTCGCGATGAAGGTGACGTCGGTCCGCAGGATCGCGGGGGTGGGCGCGTTCGTCAGGCGCAGCACGACGTCGCCGCCATCAGGGTAGCTCGGGGCTGGCGTGGTCGCGGTTTCGAGGGTCCAGGTCTTGCCCGCCGCGGAGGGCGGCGGGGTGGTCTTCAGGCTCTCGCAGCTCGGCCCGATGAGGTCGCCGCCGGCTATGCCGCCGAGGCCGTCATCGGCGACCCCGTCGGCCGTCGCGTTGACTTCGCCCGTCGCGCCCTCGAAGCTGACGACGTCCTGACGGCGGAGTGATGCCGCCACGCCGCGGGCCTCCTCGCGCAGCTCGTCGCCGCAGTGGAAGACGTCCGCGTCGGGGTCGGTGACGGCCTCGAAGGTGTCGACGCCCGGGCCTCCGAAGAGCTGGTCGGCGCAGGCTTGGTCGCCCTTGTCCGGGCAGAAGCTGTCGAAGACGCAGGGGCCAGTCGAGCCCGCGCAGCTCGCGTCCGAGGTGCAGAGCGTCGTGACGGCGTTCTGGCAGTAGCGGCCGTTGTCGCCGATGAGGCGGTCGTTGCCGACGTCGCCGGTGCCGACGTCCGCGCCTGGCCCGCCGACGAGCGTGTCGTTGCCGACGCCACCGTTGAGCTGGTCGTTGCCGAGGCCGCCAAAAATCGTGTCGTTGCCCTTGTCCCCGCTCAGGACGTCGTCGCCGCCGCGGCCCTCGATGCGGTTCGAGGCGCTCGAGCCCGTGAGGCGGTCGGCGGCGTCTGTGCCGATGAGGGTCTCGAAGTCGACGACGAGGTCGCCCTCGATGGCCGCCCCGTCAGGCGTCGCGAGCTCGCCGCTTGTGCCCGCGGCGCCTGGCCTGCCGCGCTGCGAGGTCACGAAGACGCCCTTTTGGCGGAGGGCGTAGGAGATGACGTCGGCGGTGCCGGTGCCGCCCGAGGCGAAGGTCGGCCCGTTGGCGAACGGCCCCATGATGATGAGGTCGTCGCCCGCTTCGCCGAGCAGCCCGTCGCCGCTGCCGCCCACGCCGCCGCCAGGCATCAGCGTGTCGTTGCCGAGGCCCGCGTAGAACAGGTTGCTGCCGCAGTCGCCGACGAGGACGTCGGCGAGCGGCGAGGCGTTGAAGCGCTCGACCTCGACGAGCTCGTCGCCCTCGGTGGCGCACGGGATGCCAGCGGGGGCCTCGAGCGGCTTGCAGGTCGGGTCGACGAGGCGGCCGTCACCCTTGCGCAGCGCCGCGTTGGCGGCGTTCGGGGCGGTCGTCCAGTCCAAGAGCGGGACCTCGACCCAGAGGGCCTTCGGGTCGGCGGACGAGGCGGCAGCGGGCAGGGCGCAGCGCTGCGCGATGAAGACGCCGCTGCCGTCCTTGAAGGGCACGAAGGCCTCGCCAGGCGTCACGACGACAGGCGCTGTCGACTTCTTCCAGTCGACGATGTCGGCGTCCGCGCCGCCGTGCAGCAGGTCGCCGACCATGCTCTCGGTCGGCTCCATCACGAAGGTGTCCTTGCCTGCGTGGCCGAAGAGCTTGTCGGCGCCGTCGCCGCCCGTCAGCCGGTCGTTGCCGAGGCCGCCGCCGAGCTCGACCTCGTCGGCGAAGGCCGCGCCGACGCCGCGGAGGGCACCGACCACGTCGCCCGCGGCCGACAGCACGTCGTTGCCCGCGCCGCCGTGCATCACGACGAGCGTGGGGGCCGCGCCCGTCCACTTGAGATCCGCGTTCGCGTCGCGGTTCATCGCGAAGCCCGTCGCGCCGACGGTCAGGGCGTCCGCCTTGGCGCTGCCGTAGACGCCGAAGCGCCACGCTGCGCCCGCCTCGACGACGACCTCGACGCCCTTGGCGCTCGAGAGCGGGTTCGCGGCCAGGAAGCTGCCCGCGCGGTAGTCGAGGACGACGTCGGCTGGCGCCGCGTCGCTCTTGACCGTCAGGCGCACCGATTTGACGAGCCCGGTCGAGCTGGGCTTCGTCGTCGCGTAGACCTTCTGGCCGTTGACGAGCGGGCAGGTCGTACACTCGACCGGCGCGCCGTTGATCGTGAAGAGCTTCGCGGCGTTCATGCCGAACACGACCGTCGCGTGGGCCGCGCTCGCCTCGGCGCTCAGGACGCCTGTCAACTGGTCGAAGGCCGCGAGCACCTGCGTCGCGGTCGGCACCGTCGCGCCGAGCCCACGCCCGAGCGCCCCGTCGTCCGTCGCGGTCAGCGCCGCCCCAAGCACACGGACCCCGCCGAGGTCGCTGAGGTCCGCCTCGGCGACCGCCGCGTCATGATCGGCGACATCGGCGCAGCCAGGCGCGTTCAGCGCGAGCAGCCCCGCGAGCGCGATGAAAGAAAGTCGTTGATGTTTATGCGGACATGTGAGGGGGGGGGGGGCGTGCGTCTCATGTCAGGCTCCTGTAGGGTCACGGCGAGTCCCGATCTGGCGGACCGGGCCGGGTCAGGTGGGCGGATCCTACCGCTTTTCGCTTCCCACTAAAAGGCACGCCAGCCTACTTGTAAAACGAAACCTTCAGAACCCGGATGATCCTGCCAAAAAAATTGAAATCATGATGAAAAAAATCGACATGCGAGCGAGGGTCGTCACGCTCCGAACGCTACCGCGGAGACGCTGCGAACGCTTCGCTAGCGAGCCTCGAAGCGAGCGTCAGGCAGGGGCCGCGCCTGGCCCTTTGGAACGCGTCACATCGGGCCATTCCACCTTAGGCAGAGAGCGCATGGCGCCCGTCGCCGGGTAACGCGAGGACGGCGCCTCTCAGGCCTGGCGCTCCGCGACCGCGAGGTGGTTCGCGATGAGGCCGCCGAGGCGCTCGGGCATCTCGCGGACGAGGCCATGGCCGGCCCCGTCGAGTGACATGAGGCGCGCGCTCGGGATGGCCGCGGCGAGGGCGTCCGAGTGGTGTGGGGCGATGAGGCGGTCGTCGGGTGCTTTGACGACGAGCGTCGGGATGGGGCCGAGCTCGCCGAGCCGAGGGCGCGTGTCATGGCCGAAGACGGCCGCGAGCTGCCCCTTGCGGCCCGCTTCGGGCGGTGGCGGCTCGAAATCGTGGGCGAGGAGGTCCATGCGGGTGTCGAGGTCGTGGGCCGCGATGTGGGCGTCGCTGAAGAGCAGCTCGGAGAGGGCCGCGTAGCGACCGCGGCGCAGCGGGCCCGAGAAGCGGGAGACACGGCCTTGCAGCGCGCGCGAGGTGGCCGCGAGGGCGTTGGCCGCGACGAAGGGGCCAAGCCCTCGGGGCGGCGGGACGAGGGTGCGCACGCCACCGCCGGGGTGGGTCGCGATGAGCGTCAGGGAGGCCACGCGTGCGGGTGCGGACAGCGCCACGTGCTGCGCGATCATGCCGCCCATTGAGATGCCGACGACGTGGGCGCGTGCCCAGCCGAGGTGGTCGAGCAGCCCGACGGTGTCGCCCGCGAGGTCCGCCATCGTGTAGGGGCCCGCTGGCGCGTCGCTCTCGCCCGCCCCGCGGTTGTCGAAGGTGCAGGCCGTGAACTCGCCCGTCAGCTGCGGCAGGACGAGGCGCCAGGCGCGGCCGGGCATCATGAAGCCCATGACGAGCAGGACGGGCAGGCGGGTGGCGCCGCTCGGGGCTGGGGCCGCGGCGGGGTGGACGGCGTAGGCGAGGCGGACAGGGCCGACTTGGGCGTAAGGCATGACGTGATTCGCTTATTCGAAGTGAAAGGTGGCGCAGAGCTCGGCGCGGCCGAGCCAGCGCGCGCCGTCGGGAGCGAGCGGCATGAGCCCGCCTCCGAGGCGGCCTCCAAGGCTCCAGGCGCGGGCGGGGCGCCAGTCGACACCGAGCGCGCCCGTCACCGCTGGATCGAGGCGGGACGAGGTCATGACGAGGTCTGTGTCGATCTCGGTGACCTCGCGGACGACCGCGCCGACTCCGAGCTGGACGAAGGGCACCCAGGTGAAGGCGTCGAGGGTCCAGCGCAGCGTCAGCTCGCCAGCCCCCCAGGGGCCGCCACCGCCCGCCGCCAGCGCGGCGCCGCCCGAGGTGCCGAGGACGCGACCGACCTCAAGCCCAAGTCCAACCTGCCAGGCGTCGTCGAGCCAGCGATGGAGGCCCGTGACGGCCGTCGCGATGTGCTGCGTCTCGCCCGCCCAGCCCGCCACCGCGCGGTAGCCAGCCCCAGCGTCGACCGCCCAGGCACCTGACTCGGCGCGTGACGCCCCCGCGAGGGCGCAGGCGGCGCCGAGGCCCACGACCAGGCTGGCGAGCCGGCCGGTCGCGGCCCGGCGCAGACCGCCCGAGCCGGCCAGACGGGTGCTCAGGCAGAGGCCGCGGCCCTCAGCCCTCGGTCTCATCATAGCCGAGCGCCTTCAGGCTCTTGTCGTTGTCGAGCCAGTCCTCGTCGACCTTGACGCGCAGGTCGAGGTAGACCTTGCGCTCGACGAGCCGCTCGATGCGCTCGCGCGACTTCTCGCCGATTTCCCGCACCCGCGCGGCCCCGCGTCCGACGACGATCGGCTGGTGAGAGCGCCGCGCGACGTGGATGTTGGCGTGGATGACGACGAGGCCGTCGGACTTCTCGGCCCAGTCGATGATGTTGACCGCCGCGGTGTAGGGCAGCTCCTGGTCGAGCTGGTAGAGCAGCTGCTCGCGGATGATCTCCTTGGCGATGAAGCGCATCGGGCGGTCGGTGAGGTCATCCTCGGCGAAGAGCGGCCCCGCGACAGGCAGCCGCGCCCGCGTCGCGGCGAGCAGGCGGTCGAGGTTCTTGCCGCTCTTGCCAGAGATCGGGACGACCTCCTCGAAGGTGTGGAGCGCCGCGTACTCGCCGATGATGGGCAGGAGCGCGTCCTTGTCCTTGACGCGATCGACCTTGTTCAGGAGCAGGAAGGTCGGGCGCTTCGCCTCTTTCAGGTGCCCGCAGATGCGCGTCGTCTCCTCGAGGGTCGCCTCGGGTTTCTCGAGGATCTTCGCGGCGTCGACGAGCAGGTAGACGAGGTCGACCTCGGAGATGGTGCCGATGGCGAGGTCGACCATGTACTTGTTGAGCTTGGTCCGAGGCTCGTGGATACCGGGGGTGTCGACGAAGATCCCCTGCCAGTCCGCGTACGTCCGGATGCCCTTGATGCGGTCGCGCGTCGTCTGCGCCTTCGGCGTGGCGATCGCGAGCTTTTGGCCGAGGAGTCGGTTCATCAGCGTCGACTTGCCGACGATCGGGCGACCGACGATGCCGATGAGGCCCGTGCGGAAGTCGGGGTTGACAGGTGCAGTCGCCGTCTCGGGCGAGGCTGCCGGGGTCGTCGTGTCGTTGGTACTCATAGGTTTTTCCAGACCGTTGCGACGCGGTCGAGGTCGTCGTCGTGAATGTCGAGGTGGGTGACGAAGCGGCCAGTCTTCGCACCCGTCGCGAAGAAGTGGATCTGGTGGTCGGCGAGCCTCGCGACCAAGGCGGCCGAGGTCTCGAAGCGCGGGTGGACGGCGAACTGGATGATGTTCGTCTCGATGGGATGCAATGCCTTGCCGATGTTGTGTTCTTCCATCAGCGCCGCGAGCTGCTTCGCGCGGCGGTGGTCGTCTGCGAGGCGGGCGACGTGGTGGTCAAGGGCGTGCAGCACCCCTGCCGCGAGGAGGCCCGCCTGACGCCAGGCGCCGCCGAAGCGGTGGCGGATGCGGTTGGCGCGCGCGATGAAGGCGGCGTCCCCGCAGAGCGCGCTGCCGACAGGGGCGCCGAGGCCCTTCGAGAAGCAGACGCTGACCGACGAGAAGCCGCGTGCGATGTCGCGGGCCTCGACGCCGAGTGCGACGGCGGCGTTGAAGATGCGGGCTCCGTCGAGGTGGCGGTGGAGGCCGCGCCCGGTGGCCCTGGCGAGGCGCGGGGCGAGGTCATCGGGCGAAAAGACGCGCCCGCCCGCGATGTTGTGGGTGTTCTCGAGGGTCATCCCGACGACGCGCGGGGCCTTCGGGTGCGGGCCGTAGGCGTGGGTCTCGAAGGAGGCGACGGACGGCAGGCCGACGTCGTGGTCGTCGCGGATCTGGATGAGGTGGACGCCGAAGCTCGCGGCGGCCCCTGCCCCCTCCCAGCGGGCCACGTGGGCGAGGTGAGGCACGAGGATGGCGTCACCCGGACCTCCCATGGCGCCGAGTCCGATCTGGTTGCTCATCGTGCCCGACGGGACGTAGATGGCGGCCTCGAAGCCTAGGCGGGCCGCGATGGTCGCCTCGAGGCGGTTGACGGTCGGGTCGTCCGAGAAGACGACGTCGCCGACCTCGGCCGAGAACATCACCTCGCGCATCGCGGGCGTCGGGCGAGTGACGGTGTCGGAGCGGAGATCAACGGGGCGGACGTTCATCGGGAGCCTCGCGGGGAACGGGCGGTTTTCGTGAGTGAGGCGGCGCTTCAACCGAAGAGGACGGAATTCCGGGAGGCGAGGCGAGCGTCGACGAGGGCCTGAACGCGGGCGCGGAGCTCCTCGTTGAGTCGGTTGACCACGACGCGGTCCGAGGCGAGGCCGTCGAGGTCGAGGTCGCTGACGTCCATCGGTGCGCCGAAGTCGATGAACCACTTGGTGGGGTACGGGATGAGCCCGGCGAGCCCGAGCCATGGCAGCGTCGGGGTCACGGGAATGTAGGGCAGGCCGAGCGGCGCGGCAAGCCAGCTGACGCGCGACAGGAGCGGCATGGCCTCCTCGGCGCCGACGATGGAGACGGGCACGATGGGGGCGTGCGCGCGGGCGGCGAGGCGGATGGCGCCCCCGCGGCCAAAGCGCTGCAGGCGGTAGCGCTTGCTGTAGAGCTTGCCGATCCCCTTGACGCCCTCGGGGAAGACGAGGGTCGCCTCGTCAGCCTCGAGCAGGCGCAGCGCGTTCTCGGGGCAGGCGCGGACCGCGCCGACGCGGGTCATGAAGCTGCCGAGCCACGGCAGGTGATAGGTGAAGTCCTCGACGAGCGACCGGACGTGGCGGTGGGCGGGGTGCTGGAAGTGGACCGCCGAGAAGACCATCGCCGCGTCGTACGGGAGGGTGCCGGAGTGGTTCGCGACGAGCAGGACGCGGCCCGTGTCGGGGATGTGCTCGAGGCCGCGGCACTCGACGCGAAAGTAGCGGTCGTGAAACCAGCGCGCGATGGGCAGGAGGCGCGCGAGAAAGGCCGGGTCGAGGCCGAAGGGGTCGATGTCGCGCGTCGGGCGGTCGCGGAGCAGCGCGCGGGCGGAGGCGCGGAGGCGGGCGAGGCCGAGGCGGGCGACGAACGACGTGGCGGCCTTGACGGGCGGCAGGTCCGAGACGGCGTCGAGGGCGTCGAGGACCTCGCCAAGCGACAGCGTGTCATGCGGCGACTCGAAGGCGTCGGGGGTGTGGTCGGAGGGCTTCAAGGGCGGGCCTCCGGGGCGGGGCTCGGGGCTCGGGCCGCGTCACCGTCGAGGGCGGCGAAGAAGGACATGATGGCCTCGCGCGAGGTGTGGCGCGGGTGGAAGCCGAGGCGGGCGTGCATCGCGCGGCCATCCGCGACCCAGGCATAACGGAAGTAATCGAGGAAGGGCCCCGGGACGACCGAGAGCTCGAGGTTGAAGAGCGCGGTGGCTGCGGGGTAGCCGAGGAGATGTGGCACGGGCAGCGGGAGCTTGCCGCCGTGCTTCAGGACATCCGACCAGTAAAGGGTGCCGTCCCCGACGATGTTGAAGGTGCCGGGGTGGTCACCGAGCACCGTGTGCAGCAGCGCCGCGGTGGCGTCGTCCTCGTGCAGGAACTGGACGAGCGGGTCGTAGCCCATGACGGTCGGGACGACGGCGGGGCGCAGCAGCTTCGTGTAGAAATTCCGGACGGTCGGACCGACGGTCATGCCGAAGCGCAGGCTCGTCGCGACGAGGTGGGGGCAGTCGCGGCGGAGGCGCTCGAGCTCGCGCTCGACCGTCACGCGGTCGCTGACCCAGCGGCTGGCGCGAACGCCTCGAAGCGGCGCGGACTCGGACAAAAAGGCCGGATTCGACGGGTGCGCGCCATAGACCGCGGTCGACGAGCACAGGATGAAGCGGCGGAGGCGGGCGGAGGCGCCAGCGGCCTGCGCGACCTCGGCGACCGCGTTCATCAGGTAGAGCGAGCCGATGGCCTCGAGTTCGTGGGCCCAGCTGCGGACGTGACTCGGAAAGGCGAGAAATGCGCAATGAATGATGGTGTCGATGGCCTCGTCGCGCAGCAGCTCGGCGGCGAGGTCGTCGGCGGCGGGGTCGGTGAGATCGAGGCGGCGGTAGCGGATCTTCGGGCCCGCGGCATCTGGCGGCTTGACGTCGAGCGCGAGGATGGCCGCACAGGCGGGGTGGGCCCCGAGGGCCGCGAGGAGCGTCCGCCCGAGGTGGGTATGGACACCGGTCACCGCGACCCTCAGGCTGTCGTGGCAGGGCGCGGCGGACGTGGTGGCGGGCTCGGACGGCGCGGACATGCGCGAGGTGTGGCGAGCGCGGGCGCGAAAGTCAAGGAGGCGGCGCGGTCTGGCCGTCGTGCAGCGGGCCCCCCTGCGGCCGCGGGTCGGACGGCGTGGCGGACGCTGGTCGAGGATGCGGGTGAATGGCTGTTCATTCAGTGGGCCGTTTCTGCCGTCCCGAGCCGGCCGCCTCCGAGGGGCGCGGTCTGGTGTGTCGCAGTCCGCCCTCGCGTGCAGCGGCCGCCGCGCCCGACGCGGAACCAGGTGCCCCGCGGAGGCCGCCGCGATCGGGCGCGAGGCCGGACTCGGGGCCCTCGCGCGCCCGGATGGGCCGGGAGACGCATGCGCCGGGGTCTGGCTGGCGCGCGAAGCAGGACATGGGGGACTGGCGGGAGGCTCGGCGCGGGCCGCGTCGTACCTGGGGGCCCGGGAGAGGCATGCCCCGGGTCTGGCTGGCATGCGAAGCGGGACATGGCGGGCCCGGCGGGAGGCTCGGCGCGGGCCGCGTCGGACCTGGGTTCGCCTCGGGGGCGCTTCCCCTGGCCGTCCCGAGGCGCTTCGAGGCGTGCCAGCGCTCGCGTCGGGGCTCGGCTTGCGTTGGCTTCGAAGCCATGGTGGGAGGTGAGACATCGCGCGGCGTCGGGGCTCAGGCGGCCGCCACAAAGGCGGGGCTGGCGCGGCGCGAGGACGTCGGCGCCGGGCTCGCCGCCGCGCGTGACGTCGCGGGTCAGCACCCGGGGCTGCGCCGGCTTGTGCTGTACGGGTCGTGCGCCCGCGGAGAGGCCCACGCCGGCTCGGACTGGGACTTCGGCTTCCTCGGCGACGGGGTGGACACCGGCTCGCTCGCGGCTGACCTCGTCGGCGTCCTCGGCTCGGAGCGGGTGGATCTCGTCGACCTCGGGCGGATCGGGGCGCTGCTCGCGTTCCACGTGGCCCGCGATGGCGTCGTCCTCCACGCATCGCCCGCGGACGCGTTCGTCGCCTTTCAGCTGCGCGCGACGCACCACTGGCTCGAGATGGCCGACACCGCGCGGGCCGCCCACGCGGAGCTCCTCGCAGCCCTCGGGACCCATCTGACCCTTCCCGAGGCCCTGCATGC
>SYAK01000383.1 GCA_005788935.1 Pseudomonadota bacterium | reverse complement strand
AGCCCGTCGAGACGGACCGAGAACGCGGTCTTGCCAAGTCCCTGGACGGCGTCGCAGACGAACGGCACGTCTGCCTCGGCACAAACGGATGCGATCTCGGCAACGGGCTGCACCGTGCCGACCTCGTTGTTCGCGAGCATCACCGCCACCCAGGCCGTCTCGGCGCCGTGGGCCGCGAGCCGCGCGCGGACGACGTCAGGATCGACGCGTCCCTCGTCGTCGACTGGCAGCTCGTCGAGGGTACCGCCGCGCCAGACAGCGTAGCGGGCGCAACCGCGGACGACGGCATGCTCGATGGCCGACGGCATCACGCGGCCGCGAGGCGCGCGCCGCGCTAGGAGCCCCTTCAGCGCAATGTTGAGCGACTCGGTCGCGCCCGAGGTGAACGCGATCTCACGCGGGTCGGCGCCAAGCAGCGCCGCGACCTCGGTCCGAGCATGTTCGACCGCGTCCCGCGCCCGGCGCCCGAACACGTGCCCCGAGCTCGCAGCGTTACCGAAATCCTCCAGCCAGAACGGTTGCATCGCCGCGACGACCCGCGGGTCGCACGGCGTCGTCGCGTGGTTGTCGAGGTAGATGGGACGCATGGGCAGTGCGTAGCATGAAATCCGGGGAACCGTTCCCCGAAACGGCGACCAAGGCGTGCACCGGCCACGCGCACCGGGCCAGCATGCCGCCGCTGCGCCCCGCTGCGAAGGGGACACGTGTCCCGGACCAGAGGACCCTGCCGGCTGCCAATGCCTCGAGCGGCCACGGGCTCAGCTGCCAGGACGGGCGTGACCCTTGACCTGGGTCAGGCCGCGTCCGCCTGCTGCACCGGCGTCGTGGCGCGCTCGAGCATCCAGAGCTCGTCCGGAGTCGCGATCGACTTCCACTGTTTGAGCGTCTCGTTCTGGAGTTGCGGGTCGTAATGGATGAACTCGAGACCGGACTTGAGCAGCGTATACATGTCATCGAGCACGCGCCCGAGGCGAGAGAGATCGAGGATGCGCCCGCCGAGCGACAGCACCCAGCGCTCCTCCTCGCGCTCGACGATCTCGAACTTGCCGCTCACGGCGCGCTGGACCTTCTCGACGATGGGGCGCTTCACCCAGTCATGCTCGGGGTAGAGCTTGGCCTGGCTGTAACCTGACGTCTTGTCAATCCACGGGCGGTTCGTCATCGGCTTGGCGCCATCGGTGCGGAGCAAGGGGTAGAGCCGCAGGTCCGAGGGCCACGTCTGCGACTTCGGGTCGGTGTAGGGCAGAAACTCGGGTTTGCTCTGGCTGACGCCCATGGCCTGCACGAGGGCGCAGGGCCCTTCGAAGCGGACGTCGCGAGCGTGGTAGTAAAACACCGTCGATGCGACGACATGCAGCTGTTCGCGGGCAATGGCGGCCCCGAAGATGATGCAGTGCCGAAGCGTGACGTTGTTCGCCTCGACGTTGCCGAAAATGACAGCGTTCTCGAGGTAGACGTTCTGGGCGAGCACATCGCCCCGGATGACGTGCGAGGCTTGGCGAATGTCGGCCACGAGCGAGTCGCGAAGCCCGTCGTGGCGGGGCGGCGAGGCGACGCTGCCGTTGGCCGCGACGCCGGCGAGGAAACGCTGCAGCCCGTCCCTGCTCGCCTTCAACTCGACATCGCCGCGACCGAGGATCGGCCCGCCGATGTCACCCGGGCCCACGAAGCGAAGCTGCCGCCCGTAGACGGAGCCCGGGATGATGTAGCGCCCGTCCTTGCCGAGGCCATTGGCCTCCGAGGCGTAGGGGATGCTGGTCTCGGAGCGCGGGAAGTGGCTGCCGGGGCTGTAGCCGGTCACGATGATGCGGTCGCCGTCGCGTCTCTCTGGCATGGTGTCCTCGCGTGTCAGGTGCAGGGTTCGTCGGGGGCTGCGGGCGGCTCAGGCGCTGGACGAGACGAGATCCCGATTCTCGATCTCGCCCGCGACCGAGACGCGCAGCCCGCAGGTCTTCAGGTAGGTCAGCAGGTCCTCGCCGTACTCGGCCTCGAGCAGACCCTCGGTCCGGAGCTCACTGATCGCTCCCGCGAGCGCCTGGAGCTCGTTGCCGTCGAGCGGCCGCCATGCGAGCTGGCTGGCGATGGTCTTCGCGGTCCCGCTCGCGCCGAGCTGGCTTGAGATGGCGGGCAGTCGGTCGCGCTTGACGAGGTTGATGCGCATGGCGTCGTTCGACTTCTTGCGCAGCGTCATGTCGGCGAGGACCTCGACCTTCGCGTCGGCGTCGACGACCACCGCGGCGGGGATGAGCAGCTCGTCTCCGACCGGCGTCGCGCGGTCGAGCCCGAAGCGCGACTTCAGATCCGCCTCGAAGTCCGCGTGCAGCGCGATGAGCGGGGACAGCAGCTGGTCCCGGATCTCTGCGAGGTTCGCGTCGAGCTGGCTCGAGCGGGCCTCCACGCGCTCGGTGTCGACCGCGAGCGCGAGGCCCTGGTACTCGACCCGCGGCACGCCGAGCGGCTTGTCGACGATGGGGTCGAAGTCCTCCTCGATGATGCGGTAGATGTGCTCGCCGATTGTGCGCATCTTGTTGTCGTATTCCTCACGGATCGACGCGAAGTGCTTGTCGTAGAGCTGGCGATTCAGGGTCACCGACTCGAGCGACTTGTTGAAACGCTCGTCGACTTCGGTCGCGAAGCCGATGATACGCCGCGCCGCGGACTGCCCCTCGGCGTGAATCCGCAGGAACTCCATCTGGATCTGGGCTGTCGTGCCGCGCTCGACCGAGACGGTGTTGAAGTTCACCTCGCTCTTCACATCGAGCGTCGCCGCGGTGGCGATGGCGAGCCCCTCGCGCGTCGAGCGCTGGTTGTTCTCGAGCCCCTCGCGGGTCGTGTCCTCGACCGAGCGCAGGCGATCGTTGGCGAGCCGCAGGTGCTCGGCGTTGGCCTCGAGGCCCTTGCGGGTCGCCTGCTGCAGCCCCTCGAGCTTGTTGCCGAGGGCGTTCGCCATCGAGTGGATGGCATTTTCGATACGGGCCATTTCCGCCTCCAGTCGGTTCATGCGGTTGTTGAGGTTACCGACCGCGTTACTCAGCTGACTGACCGCGCCTGTGAGAGGCGCCATCTCGGATCTCACGATGCTGTAGACGCGACTCTCGCTGACGCCGCCATCACTCATGGGAGCCCTGCCTTGGTATCGGAGTTTGTGGGTTTCATGACGCGTGCCGGCCTCATCCCTTGCGGCCTGCCCGCGCGGGCTTCTTGAGCGGAGGAGCGCCCGCCTCGACCGAGGTCGGCAGGGCCTTGACCTCGTCCTTGTCGCTCACGAGCTTCGGCTGCATCTCCGCAGGCCTCTCGGCGGGCTTGAAGAACAGGGCGGGCCCGCTGATGACCTGGATGGGGTCCGCGCTCGTGCCGCGGCGCTCGGCCTGCGCCTGCGGCTCGAGGGCGAGCAGGAACTCCTTGCTCTCGGCGTGGCGCTTGATGTGCAGGATCTCACCACTGAAGCTGCTCTTCACGCGCCGCTCGATGTCGGAGAGCTGCTGCGGCGACATCAGCCCCATGGTCTGCAGTCCGTTCATCGTGTCGTTGATCTGGTGGACCTTCGACTCGAGCTCGGCCGACGCGTCGAGGATGTTCTCGCGCACCATCCGCATGTCGTCCTTGAACTGGGACGACACCTGCAGCAGCTTCTCGGACTCCTTTTCGGACATTCGCAGCAGCTGCTCGTTCGTGCGGAACATCTCGGAGCGCCGGAAGTCCGCCTTCTCGGTCCACAGGTGATTCCACATCGGGACGAGCAGCTGGTCCTTCATCGCAAGCACGGCCCCCATGCCGACCTCCTTGAGGTCGCGGTAGGTCGTCTTCGCGACCGGGCTCGACCACGTGTCGGTCTTCGGATCGTAGTAGAGTCGCGACTGCGGCGACAGCTCGAAGGCCTGGCTCGTGCGCCCGGTCAGCGCGTGGTTCAGCGCGGCGCGGTACTGCAGGACGTACTGCTCGAGCTGCTGGCGCAACGCGCGGCAGATGTTGACAGCGCGCGCCTTGATCGTGAACTGCGCGGGATCGTTCTGGTCTTCGGGCGCCTCGACGATGGCCTCCTGCTTCTTCAGCTCGTACGTGACCTCGTCGATGCCGTTGTAAGCATCGGTCAGCTTGCGACCGATCTCGGGCTCGGACGCCATGCGGTGGCCGATCTCCTCGTCGGAGTGCAGCGCCTTCAGCAGCTCGGCCTGGTTCCTGAGGTGCGCCTCCTCGATGGTAAAGCCGAGGCGGTGCGACAGGTACTCGGGTACGAGGTTCGTCTTCGGGCAGTAGTAGGTCGTGTGGGCCCACGCCGTCCGCGACATCGCCCAGAGCAGGCGGTCGTGGACCTGCGACAGGGCGGCGGTGCGCTTGTCGCGGTAGGTGTCGAGCAGGCCGCCGAGTTCATCGAAGAGCCCCTCGATGCGCTTCGAGAGGGCGCCTCCCGACCCGCGCAGCTTCTGCGCGAGGACCACCATCCGCGCGAGCGACTTCCGGTCTCGTGCCGCCTCGCGGCTCACGATTCGGACGCCAGGCAGCGGCGCCTGCCCGCTGTTCGCTGCGGTCGCGAGGAGGCGCGCCACCTGGGCATGGTTCGGGATGAGTCGCAGCTGCTCATCGATGACCGGGATGCCCTTGAGCAGCCTCACCATGTCCTCGACCGCCCCCGCGAGCATTGCCTCCTCGCCGTAGAGCGCGCCGACCGACTCGCCACGCACCTCCGTCGGGGCGAGCAGGACCGGCGTCGCGCGGGCCGCGGCGATGGCGACCCCGATTCGGTTGAGGCGGTCCTCGTCGGCGCTGAAGTCGGGCAACTTGCACGGCACCGTCTCGAAGCAGCCCGACTCGTCGATCGCGATGGTCTGCCCGAGGAGATCCATGGTCCTGAGTGGCAAATAGGCGCGCCCGATACCCTCGAGCGCGCGCGGGCGGGGCGCCTTCGCGTGCTCGCCCTTGAGGCGTGTGACCTCGGCCGCAGCAGCCTCGGAGGCTGACCGAGCACCCCGGGCGGTCTCAGCGGCCCGCGACGCCTCGGCGCTCGAGCGCGACTTCTCGGCCGCGATCCGGGCCCGTTCGGCGTTGGCTGCGTCCACGGCTGCACGGTGCTTGCGCAGCGTCACGAAGACGAGCCCAGCACCGATGAGCAACGGCAGGACCCGCACGAGGCCCGGCAGCTTCGGGATGACGAACCCCGCGATCGTGAGGACCAGTGCCACGGCGACGGCCCCGATAAGCCCTGACTTGGGTGGTTCCCCAGGCGGATCCTCGCTCGCGGCCCTCGCGGCAGCTGCGCTCGCGGCCTCCGCGGCCCGCTGTGCGGCCTGACTGGCCTCGACCGTCTCGCGAGCGCGACGGTCCGCGTCGGCGATCGTCTTCTCGAGCCTGCGGATCGCCGTGATCTTGGCGACTTCGGGTGCAGCCGCCCGTGCGAATAGCACCGCGATCTCGCGGAGAGGCTTCTCGGCCCCCTCGATGGGCGTGTCCAACGTCTTCATCGTACCACCTCCACAACCCGCACAACCCGGAAGAATCCGGATGCAACGACACTCATCCGAATGTGCTGCGACGCATGCACGACGTATTCGTCCCTGAAACAACCAAACGCCGCACCTTAAACTTTAACGACAGTGACTATTGCTCGAACGCGAGCGGGGCGCAAGTGCGCCGTTAGCGAGTCTCAACCGAATTGGCGTGCATCCCCGTCGAAGTGACACGACGCGCCGACACAGGGGCGCCGGACAGCTGGGAGCAGAAAATCTTTCGGGGACCCGCCGCCGCGCACCCAGCGATCGACTCGCTCCGATTCCCGTCACACGGGCTTGTGTACGCCGCGCGCGAGCGGTAATCGTTGCCCTGCGGCGGTCTGACGCGCGCACGGGCGCGGGCGCGGAACGCTTTCAACTGCAAGCATCTGGAGCCTCCTCATGACGAAGACGCGTGTCGCCATCAACGGTTTCGGTCGCATCGGTCGCCTCGCGGCGCGCCGCCTCCTCGCACACGACTCGCTCGAGCTCGTCGCCATCAACGATCTCGCGGAGAACGAGGCCCTCGCCTACCTGTTCAAGTTCGACTCGGTGCACGGGACCTATGGCCCCGACGTGTCGGTGGACGGCGAGACGATGCGGGTCGGCGACAAGACCGTCCGCATGACCGAGTTCCGCAACCCGCTCGACTGCAAGTGGGGCGACCAGGGCGTCGACGTCGTCCTCGAGTGCACCGGCGTCTTCATCGACCGCCCCGGCAACCAGCCGCACTTCGACGCGGGCGCCAGGCGCGTCCTCATCAGCGCGCCCGCCAAGTCGCCGGACATCACGGTCGTCCTCGGCGTCAACCACGACCAGTACGACCCGTCGAAGCACACGCTGCTGTCGAACGCGTCCTGCACCACCAACTGCGTCGCTCCGCCGCTGAAGGCCCTCAACGACGCCTTCGGGGTCCAGTACGCCGTCATCAACACGACGCACGCCTACACGATGAGCCAGAGCCTGCTCGACTCGCCGCAGCGCAAGAACCTGCGCCAGGGTCGCGCCGCCGCCATCAACCTCATCCCGACGAGCACGGGCGCGGCCAAGGCCGTCGGCGAGGTCATCCCGAGCCTCAAGGGCAAGCTGCACGGCCTCGCGGTCCGCACGCCGAACCCGACCGGCTCGCTCGCCGACATCACGATGACGCTCGAGAAGGACGCGGACGTGAACGCCGTTCACGAGGTCCTCGCGGCCTATGAGGCGGCCAACCCGAACGTCTTCAAGCTGTCGAAGGACGAGCTCGTCTCGGCCGACATCGTCGGCTCGCGCTATTCATCGATCGTCGACTCGCTGATGACGATGAAGGTCGGCCCGCTGCTCAAGATCCTCGCCTGGTACGACAACGAGGCGGGCTACGCGACGCGCCTCGTCGATCTCGCCGCCCTCGTGGCGAAGCACGGCGCCTGAGAAGCGCCTGACGGCTGTGGCGCACGCCCCCGGGCGGGTGGTGCGCTGCAGCCCGCGTCGGGATCTCGGGCTCCCTCAGCGCAGCGCGCGGCTGCAGGCGACTGTCAGCTCGACGCCGTCCTGGAACCAGTCGAAGGCGAGGGCCTGGCCTGGCGCCACGACCCTGTCGACGCGGCCTGCGGCAAGCGCGAGCTTCGCACGGACCTCCGTCAGGCTCGCCGAGCCTGCGAAGACGCAGGTCTGGACGTCGAGATCGGCCTCGAGCAGCGCGTCCCAGCCAGGTGCGACCCACTCGGCGACGACCCCGCCGCCGACGTGGGGCAGGCCGACCGGCCCGAGGCCGGCGAGCGCCATGACGCCGCGCCGCGCCTCGAGGGTCAGGCTGCCCAGCTCGGCCGCGTTCAGCTGGGCGTGGACGAGGCGGTCCATTGCGCGGGCCGGGTCGTCGCGAAAGGCCGCGAAGACGGCCTCGAGGAGGCGGCCCCTCAGGTCGGACTCGGGCTTCCCGAGCCAGACGAACGTCGTCGGTGAGGCGCAGGCGCGCTGGTTGAAGCGGGTGCAGTCATCGCCGAGGGCCTGCGCGAGGCGGGCGAACGCCTGCGCGTCGAGCGTCGCGAGCCAGCCGGCCTCGACGATCGCCATCGAGCGCCGGTCGGGAAAGACCACCTCCTGGGCGTGCGGCGCCATCGGGACAGCCCGGATAGCTGTGATGGTGGCGTCCCCGCCCCAGACGATGCGGAGATCGCAGCGGGCCCCGAGCCACGCCGTGACGCGGTCATCGTGGCCATAGCGGATGAAGCGCGTGCGGCGCGCGATGGGCGCGAAGGCCGGGTCGGCGAGGAGTTCCGACAGCAGGTCGAGCATCACGTCCTGCTGCGGGTCGATCCGCGCGGAGAGACGCACGACGCTGGCGTTGCCCATCAGCAGCGCCATGAGCCAGGAGTGAAAGGCCACCGTCGGCACATTCGATGGCACAAGATGGAGTACCACGCCAAGCGATGCGCGCCCCGCCATCCGCTCGGCCTGGAGTTCCACCTGGCGCGGCCTCAGCCAGAAGCCGAGCGCTGCGAGATCGGGGGCCGTGCGGCCCGCGCGCATGAGGCGCTCCGAGAGCGCCGACACGAAGGTGCGGATGACCGGCGCGAACGGTGGCAGCGGCCGTGCCTCGAAGGCGTCCCAGCCCGAGGCCGGCCCCACGTGGGCGACATCTGGGGCGTCGACGTCGGTCATTGAAACGTGTCGCTGCATCCCCGGACCTCCGCGCCCGCCTGACGACCGAGCACCTCGAAATGACGCCCAAGGCGCCCGCATGGGCAGCTGTCCGCGCCGAGCAGCCGCCCGAGATCCTCGGTCAGGATGGCGTGACCCGGGTAGCTCTCGGGCAACGCCGAGAGGACCTCGATGAGTCCGACCTCGCCGACGCCGAGCGGGGCGAACGTTCGCGGGTCACGCACGACGACGTCCGCGAGGCTCGGCGCGTGGAGATGCCCCGCCTCGCAGGCGACGAAGATGGCGCCGACCTGCTCGACCATGCCGTAGAAGTCGTGGACACGGCGGACGCCCAGCACCTCGGCGCAGCGGGCGCTGAAGGTCGCGGGGTCGACGGCCCGGTGCGCGAGCTTCTTCCAGCCGCCGCCGTGAAAGAGGACGCCATGCGGAAAGAGAGGCTGGCGGCCTCGGGGCAGCGCCTCGAGGAGGCCCTGCCAGACCATGAAGGTGAAACCGAAAAGCAGCACCGGCCCGCCGCCGTGGCGTTCGGCGAAGGCCTCGATCGCTGCGAGATCCGGCCGCATGTCCGGCCCGAGCGCAAAGGTGTGGTCGCGCCCGAGCAGCGAGAATCCGACGGCTCCCGCCCCACGCGCCGAGAAGCCTGCGCGGTCCTGCGCGAGCCCGGGCTGTTCGATGAGCAGCATCGGGAGCCGCGCCTTGCCGAGGTAGGTCTGGAGGATCGTCGCGAGCGCACGGCTCTGGGCGGAGGCCGTCGCGCGGTCGAGGACCACGCGGGACGGAGCGCCCGTCGTGCCAGATGAGGTGAGGACCTTGAAGACCTCCGTGTCGGGCACGCTCTGCCAGCGCGCGAGCTTGAAGAGCCGCGCGGCGAGGAAGGGGACCTCGTCGAGCGTCTGCGCCTCATGCCGCCAGCCCGAGGCCTCGAGGAGACGCGCGTAGGGCTTGCACGCGGCGGCGTGATGCTCCGTCAGCACGTTGAGGCGGGCGAGCAGGAGGGCCTCCTTCTCGCGCTGCGGCAGGGAATAGACCCCGGGCTCGGTCACGGAGGCGTCGGTCATGGGCTCCCTCCAGCGAGGAGCAGGCGGAGGCGCGGATAGTCGACCTTCAGGTTGGCGGTCCGGGGCAGCGCCGGGACCGAAGCCACCCGCACCAGCGCTGGCGGGACCTTCAGCCAGGCCGCGAGCGACCGCCCGAGCGGCGCGAGAGCCGCTTCGGAGGCGCCCTCCACGGCGACGTCGAGCCGCTCGTCCTCACCGAGGGCAGCCGCCTCGTGACCGTACGCCGCGAGCCACGTCTCGATGTCCGCGAGGTTCATCCGGCGCCCGGCCAGCTTCACGAATCGCGACAAGCGCCCCGTGATGTGGAAGCGGCCCGCCGCGTCCTGACGCGCGAGATCGCCGGTCGAGAGCTCGGCGAGGTCGGGGCCCCGGGCGAGGTCGACCGCCGTCTCCGCGTAACCGAGCATCACGTTGGCGCCGCGGTAGACGAGTTCGCCCTCCCCCTCGGGCGCGCCAGGCACCGGCCGGATCGACAGCACACCTCCCGGGATGGCCCGACCGATGGCCTCAGGCGCCTCGAGAGCCTCCTCGGTCGTGAGGAAGGCCATGCGCGGGGCCGCCTCGGTCTGGCCGTACATGACGAAGAAGCGCCGCCCGTGTGCCTTGGCGGCTGCCGCAAAATGCAACACCAGCTCGGGCTCAAGGCGCCCGCCAGCCTGCGTCAGCGTCATAAGATGCGGATAACGGGCAAGATCGAAGCGCAACCGCGCGAGCGTCCGCCAGGTGAAAGGGACGCCAGCGAAATGGGTGACGCGCTCTGACGCGACCACCTCCCAGAAGCCGCGCGCGAGCGGCCCCTCGGTCGTCGCGACGAGGGAGGCCCCGACGAGCAGATGGCTGTTGAGGACCGAGAGCCCGTAGGCATGGAAGAGCGGCAGGCTCGTGACGGCGCGATCAGCGGGCGCAAGTTGCAGGTATTCGACGATTGCCTGGGCGTTCGCGATAAGATTCGCGTGTGAAAGACGTACCCACTTGCGTCCCCCAGTCGAGCCCGAGGTCGGCAGCATCAGGGCTAGCGACGGGTCGAGCGCGGGCGGAGGCCCGCAGAGCGTCGGCTCCGCGTCGGCCCCCACGGCGACGCTCACCCCGAAGCGCCGCATCTCGGACGCGACCTGCTCCGCGGGCAGCGCCGGGTCCGCGAGCATCATCACGTGCCCATCGCGCAACCCGAGCAGGTAATGCGCCAGATGTACGGTCGTGGTGCCAAACGGCAGCCAGACCAGCTGCCGCCCCGGCGGATAGCGCCGCGAGAGCGCCTCGACCCGGTCCGCGAGATCGCCATAGGTCGCCCAGACGCCTTCCGGCGCGCGCCACGCGAGGGTCGTCCCACCTGGCGACAGAGCACCGAGCAGGCCCTGCCGCCCCATGTCCTTCGTGTTCAAACGACCATCCCGCCGTCGACGCCCAGAATCTGCCCCGTCACATAGCTCGCGAGGTCGGATGCGAGGAAGAGCGCGACCTTCGCGACCTCGTCCGGGGTGCCGACGCGCCCCATCGGGACCCCAGCGAGGCGGTCCGCGAGCTTGCCCGCCGGCAGACCGCGCGTCATGTCGGTGTCGATGACCCCCGGCGCGATGGCGTTGACCCGGACCCCGCTGCCCGCGAGCTCCTTCGCGAGCGAGCGCGTGATGCCGATGACGGCGGCCTTGCTGCCGGCGTAGACGGACTGGCCCACGTTGCCTTCCAGACCGATGATCGAGGCGAGGTTGATGATGCTGCCGCGGCCCGCCCGCTGCATGAGACGGGCGGCGTACTGGCTGCAGAAGATGACGCTGTGGGCGTTCGACGCAAAGGTGTGCGCCACCTGCGCCTCGGTCACCATGCCGAGCAGCGCGTCCTCGAGGACCCCGGCGTTGTTGACGAGGACATCGAGCGTCCGCGTCTGCTGGAAGAGCTTTTGGAACGCGGCCTTGACGGCTGTCGCGTCACCCGCGTCGAAGGGGAGCGGAGTCGCGCCAAGGCGCGCGCAGACGGTGGCGAGCCGCTCGGGGTCGCGGCCGTTCAGAAAGAGCGTCGCGCCCGCCGCGGCGAACCGCTCGGCGATCGCGAGGCCGATGCCGCGCGAGGCGCCCGTGACGAGCACTCGCTGCCCCGCGAGGAGCCCGTCCGTCATGGGATCACGCCGTACTTCGCGAGGATCATCCGGGCCTTGCCGACCGAGCTGAGGTCGATGATGTCATCGGTCTCGAGCAGCACCCCGTAGGCGTCCTCGAGGCGGGCGATGAGCGCCATGTGGGCGACGGAATCCCACTCCGGGACGCTCTGATAGGCGAGGCCGTCGTGGACCGCGGCGTGGTCGAGGCCAAGGGCGTCAGCAAAGAGGGACTCGAGGGTCATGGGTTCCACCGAATGAAGCGAGTGATGCGCGCGCGCGCCGCAACATAGGGCGCGTATTCGAGTTCGATGTGTATCAGGCCGGCGTCGTCCTCTCGGACTGTCACGTAGCCCATCGCCGCGTTGAATCGAAGGGCGGCCGCGTTCTCGGCCATCACCTTCGCATGCAAACGCGCGAGGCCGAAGTGCTCGAAGGCCAGATCGGTCATTGCGAAACCGAGGCAAAAGGGCACCAGATTTCCTCGATACCGGTCGTCGAACACGTAAACGCCGGGCTCGCAGGTCCCCGCATCGCGATCCATGCGGCCGAGCGAGGCGACGCCGATCGGTTCGCCCCGGAAGCGTGCGACGCAGGTCACGTCGCGGTCGGAGGCCGCAAGGCGTGCAAACCAGGCGCGCTGCATCTCGGGGGTGATGAAGGTCTGGTCGACCATCTGCGACGCGATCTTCGGGTCGTTGCGCCAGCCGCGCACCATCTCGAGCTCGTCCTCGACGATCGGCGTCAGCGTCACGCCATAGCGGCTGAAGCCACCGTCTGGCAGCGCGAGCGCCATCAGCCTCGCCCCGGGCAGGCGGGTACCGGGACGCCATGAACATGACCCTGACCGCGCCCGCCGAGCGGCCTCCTGTCCATCATGTGCCCGCCACGCGACGTGGGCGCCTCGATGCGTTGTCTCATCCCTGCTCCCGTGACCAGCCGGCTGCTCAGCGTGCCCGAAGTACCCTCCGGGCTCAAGTTCGCGATGCGCCCGCTGGCGCATGGTGTGCTCTGCCACGTCCGCAGACCCCGGTATCCCGCCGACGCGGCCCGACACATGCCGGCTTGCCGACGGCGCACCGTGCGAGGCAGGATGGCGATGTGCGTGTGGCCACGCGCCGAGGAGACCCACCGATGACCACCACGGGACACCTGCCGCCAGGGCGGCATTTCCTGACGCCGACGGTGTCGCTGCACGTGATTGAAGGGGCCGAGCCTGGCCCGACCGCGCTCGTGCAGGGCGGGATCCACGGCGACGAGGTGGCGGGCGTCCACGCGATCGAGGAGTTGCTTGAGGAGGGGTTTCGGCCACTCCGCGGGCGGCTGCTGCTCATCCCGTGCATGAACCCGGCGGCCTACCGGGCGGGCCAGCGGACAGCTCCTGGCGGCCTTGATCTCAATCGCCAGTTTCCGGGCGACGCGACCTCGGACGCGCCCGAGCTGCGGGCGGCGGCCATCTTCACGGCGCTCGCGCTGACCGAGCGCCCCGCGTTGATGCTGACGCTGCACGAGTCGTGGAAGCGCTTTCACCCCGAGCTGCCGGTGTCCTTCGGGCAGACGGTCGTTTACGGCGTAAAGCCGCGCCCGCCGCTCGTCGAGGCGCTGGTCGCGGGCATGAACGCGGCCCTCGAGGCGCCCTACGAGCTGTGGGCGCCGCACCACTTCCCGGTCGCGACGTCCTCGACCGAGATGCTCGTCGAGATGCTCGGACCTGACACCGTGACCGGCCTCTGCATCGAGACGTGGATGGGCTTCGAACGACCGCGGCGCGTCGCGATGCAGAAGCGGATCGTCAAGCTCGCGCTCAAAGGTGCCGGAATGCTCGACGCGGTCAACTGACCGTGGCTCAGGTCAGCGCTCGGCTCAGCCGAGGTCGCGGGGCGTCACCGCCTGACCTGCGGCGAGGCGCGCGCGGACGGTCTCGGCGACGGCGTGGTCGCGGTCGCGCTGCTCGGGTGTGCGGCGGGTGAGGCCAGCGATAGCGCCCGAGGTGCGGTGGTTGGCGCGGAAGAGGGCCTCGTGGCGGGCCATGAAGTCCCAGTAGAGGGCGGTCACCGGGCAGTTCTTCGCGGGGTCGAAGGCGCAGCCGCCGCAGTAGTTGCTCATGCGGTGAATGTAGGCGCCGCCCGAGACGTAGGGCTTCGTCGTCATCACGCCGCCAGCGCCGTAGGTGCCCATGCCAAGGACGTTCGGCTCGACGACCCAGTCGAAGGCGTCGATGTAGGCGACCCAGAACCAGTCGGTCAGCGCGCGCGGCGAAATGTGAAGAAGTGTGCCAATGCTCGCGAGGACCATGAGCCGCGTGATGTGGTGGCTCCATCCCTCGCGCCAGACGTCCTCGACGACGAGGTCGAGGCAGCGGAGGCCGCTTGGCGTGCCCCAGAAGGCCAGCGGGACAGGGGCCTCGGCGCCGAGGGCCGAGGGCGCCGCGCCGCCATCGACGGTCGGGTCAGGAGGCCTCGAGGGCAGCGCCGGGAGGCCGCGGGAGGCTCTCCAGGCCCCAAAACCCCCATCTCCGGGGGTCGGGGCGATGGGGGTCCCGGGGAGGGCGCGGAAGCCGTCGGTCGCGGCGTGGACGT
>SYAK01000037.1 GCA_005788935.1 Pseudomonadota bacterium | reverse complement strand
GTTCAGGCAGGGACCGCCGAGCGTGCCCTTCTCGACGAGGACGGTCGGGACGCCGAGCTGGCCGAGGCGGATGGCGCACACGTAGCCCCCTGGCCCCGACCCGATGACGACGGCGTTGGTCTCGATGACGGTCTCGGCGGCCATGGCGGGCTCCCGGGCTGACTGTTTTCAGTTCAAACGATTTGAGTCGCAACCATCGGTGTTCAAACGAGCTCGAGCAACATGAGCTCGGGCTGCTCGAGGTAGCGCTTCAACGCGATCGCGAAGGCCGCACCCTCGTGCCCGTCGATGACCCGGTGATCGAAGGACAGCGAGATGTTCATCCGCTGCCGCGCGACGATGCTGTCATCGGGCATCACGACGGCGCGCTTCTGCATCTGGTGGATGCCGAGGATGCCGACCTCGGGATGGTTGATGACGGGCGTCGCGAAGAGCCCGCCGAGCTTGCCGAGACTCGTGACGGTAAAGGTCGAACCCTTCAGCTCGTCGGGCTTCAGGCGGGTCTGGCGGGCGCGCTCGGAGAGGTCCGCGATGTGCCAGGCGAGCTCGAGCATCGACATGCGCTGGGCGTGGCGAATGACGGGGACGACGAGACCCGCGTCAGTCGCGACCGCGATGCCGAGGTGGATGTGCCGCTTCAGCACGAGCTCGGAGGCGCGGTCATCGACCTGCGCGTTCATCTTCGGGAAGCTCGCGAGCGTCAGCACGGTCGCCTTGGCGATCATCGCGAGATAGGTGAACTTCACCTGCTGCTCGCGAGCGCGGCCCGAGAGCAGCTCACGCGTCGCGACGAGCGCCTCGCAGTCCACCTCGTCGACATAGGTGAAGTGGGCTGCGGTCGCCTTCGAGCGCGCCATCGTCTCGAAGATGGCCCGGCGCAGCCCGCGGATGCGGACACGCTCCTCGGACTCGCCGGCCTCGGCGAGACGCGGCGCCGGGGTCCACGCCGCGGCCGTGGCTGCCGCCTCGCGCGGGGCAGGGTCGGCAGCGGGCAGCGGCGTCGCGGCAGGGACGACCGCCTGAACGGCGGGACGGGCGCCGCGCTCGGCCGCACGCTGGACGTCCTCCGTGGTGACGCGGCCCGCTGGCCCGGTGCCGCTCACGAGGCCGATGTCGACCCCGAGCTCGCGGGCGAGCCGACGCGTGGCCGGCGTCGCGAGCGCCTTCGAGCCGCGGGGGACCGCATCTTCATCCGCGGAGCGCTCGGACGGACCGGACGCATGGGTCGGCGACGACGCCTCGACGGCGGGTGAGGCCGCCTCGGGCTGCGGTGCGGCCGACACCGGCTGGGTGGATGCTCGGGCTCCCTCGCCAGGGTTGACGTGGCCGGCGTGGTGACGCTGCTCGGGCGCCGCACCTTCGGCGTCCATGACCCACAGCGTGGCACCGACGGGCACGATGTCGCCGACCTTCGCGCCAAGCTCGAGCATCGTCCCGGCGACGGGCGACGGGATGACGACGGTCGCCTTGTCCGTCATGACCTCTGCGACGGGCTGCTCGGCCTTCACGGCCTGTCCGGACTCCACGAGCCACCCGACGAGCTCTCCCTCGACCATCCCCTCGGCCAGATCCGGCAGCTTGAACTCGAAGCGCATGAAGGTGACTCCTGATGTCCGGTGGTCTCCGGGCCGCGCAACGCGCGACAACGTTTGCAAATCTGGTCAGAAATCGAGCGTCGAGCGGCACGCGGCGAGCAGGCTGGCGGCGCCAGCGGCCGTTGAAACGGTGCGGATCGGCGCCTCGAGCGTCAGGAAGGACGCTGCCATGAGGTGTCCCGCGAGGCGCTCGCCAAGCGGGCCGCCATCGACATGAAGGACCGCGCGCCCGCAACGTGCGAGCGCCTCCGTCACCGGCTCGAGGGCGAGCGGTGTCAGTGCGGCAAGCTCGAAGACCGTGATGACGAATCGCTCGCGCCCGAGCGCCGCGGCGACGTCACGCGCCGCCGGCACCCCAGCCCCTGCGGCAAGGATGACGAGATCCTCGCCGTCGGCCGGAACCGGCGACAGCGGGCTCACCCCACCCGGGACTCCGATCGTCGAGAGCGGAGCGTCCTCAAGCGGACCAAGCTCGACGTCTCCGGCCCGATAGAGACCCTCCGGCTCGAGCACCAGCACGACCGAGGCCCCGCTGCCGACACCTCCGGCGATCGCGGCGAAGGCGGCCTGCGCGGACGACGCCAGCGTGACGTGGACGTCAGGGCCGGATGCCCCGAGCCATGGCGAAAGGTCCGCAGCGTTGCCCACGGGGACGCGAATCACGATGGGTGCCACCGAGGCCTCCGCCCGGCGGCTACCCGCGGCCTTGCCCCAGGTCGCGTCAACCGTCGCCTCGCCAAGACGGCTCCAACGCGCGATGTCCAGCGCGAGCGCCCCCGCCTCGCGCGCGGCGTCTTCCCGCGCCAGCTCGCAGACGACAGGGCGGCCCGCCAACGCGAGACCGCGCGCAAAACCAAAGGATGCCAGAGGGTTGTGAGCGAGATCGATGACCCTGTCGGCGCCGAAGCGCTCGCGCAGGCCCGCGGTCGCACGATAGACACCGCCCCAGGCCCCAACGTCGGGCCCGATGACCACGGCGCCTTCACGCTCGGACAGCACGCGCTCGATCGCGCGGCGGATCGCGAGGACCTGCTTCATCGCCCGCCCCCTCGCGCAGCCATGACCTGGCGCCTGACCTCGTCGAGGCGGTCACCGACCTCGGTCCCGAGCGCGCGCTCGAACTCGGGGGAGAGGATGCCGCGCTCGCGCAACAGCTCGGCGTCGAGCGGGGCCTCGGCTTCAGGACCGTGGCGCGCGTCGATGAGGACGGGCAGCCCAGGCCGCGCCTCGCGAGCCTCGGACAGCGCCCAGTAGGCCCGCCAGGCCGAGTCGGCTGGCACGGCGACGCGGTGGATGACGACGAGCCGCTCGAAGGCCGCCCGGGGTCCGCGCAGGACAAACGCCACGCGGGCCTTGGACGCGACCGCCTGCATCAGCGCCGCCGTCGTCTCGGGCAGCATCAGGGTGCCGCTCCCGAGGAAGCACACGGCGATGGCCGAAGACCCGGAGAGTCGCGCCGCGAGGCCGTAGCCGACGGCCTCCGCGACATGCGACGCGGTCGTCGCGTCCGTCAGGTGGAAGCCACCCTCCTGCGAGCGCAGGTCACCGGCCGCCCCCGCATCGATCCCGCCCGCGGTCCGCATCGCACGCCCGAGGACGTCGGCGAGGTCGAGCCCGCGCGCGAGCGCCGCTGGCCAGTCCCGGCGGGTCCCGAAGACCTGATCCCCTGGCTCGAGGGCCGCTGCGATGCCGATACCCGCTGTCGCGCCACGTCCCGCCACGAAACCCGGACCGATCTCACCCGCGTGCTCGAGCCGCGCGAGCAGGGCGTCGGTGTGGCGGCGCAGCACCAGCAGCTCGAAGAGGCGTGCGAGCACCCGCAGGTCTTCGCGCGCGTCGGGCGAGCCCTCCGCGGGCGGGTCAGGCACCGGGTAGAGCGACGGCCCACCCGGCAGTTCGTCGGGGGCTCTCAAGCGGCACCCGCATGGTCGCCAGCGACGTCGAGGTGGGCCTTCAGGAAGTACTCGCCAGCCCGGTAGCTCGAGCGGACAAGCGGTCCGGACGCGACGTAGATGAAGCCGAGCGCCTGGGCACGCGCTTCCCAGTGGGCGAATTTCTCGGGCGTCACGAACTCGACGACCTCGAGATGTTTCGGCGACGGTTGCAGGTACTGTCCAAAGGTGACGACGTCGCAGCCGACCTCGCGCAGCTCGCGCAGCGCCTCCTCGACCTCGTCGTCCGCCTCGCCGAGCCCGAGCATGATGCTCGTCTTCGACAGCACATCCCCGCCCGCCCCGCGACGGCCGCGGCCAGCCTCGTCGATGTGCTTGAGAACGCTCAGGCTCTGGTCGAAGGTCGCGCGCACGTCGCGCACCTTGCGCGTCAGGCGCCGCACGGTCTCGACGTTGTGCGCGATCACGTCGCAGCCCGCGTCGATGAGCTGATCCACGCCCGCCATGCGCCCCTGGAAGTCGGGGATGAGCACCTCGACGAGGATGCCGGGCTGGAGGCGCTTGAGCTCGCGGACACAGGCCCCGAAGTGCGCGGCGCCGCCGTCCGGGAGGTCATCGCGATTCACCGAGGTGATGACGATGTAGTCGACGCCCATCGCGGCGACAGCCTGAGCCGCGTTGAACGGCTCGAGCGGATCAAGCGGCTTCGGGCGCCCGGTGGCGACGGCGCAGAAGCGGCAGCCGCGCGTGCAGGTCCCTCCCATCAGCATGATGGTGGCCGTCCCGCCGCTCCAGCACTCGCCGATGTTCGGACACTGCGCCTCTTCGCAGACCGTCCACAGGTCGAGCGTCTCCATGCGCTTCTTGATGGCCTGGTAGCGGTCGCCGCTCGGGGCCTGCACCTTCAACCACGCGGGCTTGCGAACACGCGGCGGGCGCGGGCGCGGCGGCATGATCCCGCCCTCGGGCGAGGCCGTCTCGGTGGCGCTGGCGTTGTCCGAGGGGACCTGATTCAGGATCGGAAACTTCACGGCCTACCTCCGTCGAGCGGCCTATAGCCTCGCTCCCGAGGCGATGTCAAAGCCCGCGTGTGAACATCCGCGTCACCAGCGCTCCGAGACGACACCGGAGTCGTGGACCGCGCGTCCGACGCCCTTCCCGGAAACGCGACCGAAATACATCAGATAGCGTTGGCCGTCAGGGATGACGGTCGGGCGACGAGAGCCGACAGGCGGCTTCAGGATCGGGTTCCAGACGTAGCGGGACCAGCGACGACCGTCCCAGGAGGCGGCGAAGCCGAAGGCGTGGCTGTCGCCGCTGCGCGCGGTGTAGACCATGCGCCAGACCTCCCGCCCCGTCGCCGTGGTCGCGCGCCTGACGTCGGCGTCGACGATGGCCGACGCGTCCCAGCAGGTCGCCGCCTCACCCGACGTGTCGACGCATCCTTCGCCCGGTGTCAGGACCTCCTCGACCGAAGCGGGCGACGCGAGGTCGAAGCGGACGACGCGCCCGCCCTCGACTGCGAAGACAACCAGCGCGCCCTCGGCCGTCAGCGCGATGCTCGGCGACTCGCCCGGGACGCCCGTGCGTTCGACGGCCTCGATCTCGGGCGTGGCCGTGTCCTCGGCGAGGATACCGGTCGCGATGACCCCGTCGGCCTCGACCCAGACGAGCCGCATCGCACCCACGCCGTCACGCACCGCAGCGGGCGAGCGAGCGTCTGCGAGCAGGACCTCGGGGGCGCCGAAGCTGTCGCCATCGGCCTGTCGGAGGAGACGCGCGATGGCGGGCCCGTCCGGCCCCTCGACCTCGGCCAGCAGCGCGACGCCCTCGCCGGTCACCGACTCGCCGAGCGCGGTCGGGTGGCGGACAGTCAGCCCATCGAGCCCCGGTATGGCCGGGTCCTCATCCGTGGCGGTCCATGGTGCGATGCCGCGATCGGGCAGGTTCGCGCCGCCTCCGTCCGGCCCGCCTGCTGCGCCGCAGCCGTGGAGCACCCCCACCAGCAAGGTGAGAACGAGCGTGGAAGCGCGCAGGATCACAGGTCAAACCTCAGGTGAGCGGCGAAGGTGCCGATGGTCCCCCGGGACACGTAGTCCCCGATGGGGTCGGCGGGGTCGTCCTTCAGGTGGGCGCGCGGGAGGAGGGTCAGCGCGCGCGCGGCGAGGTCGAGGTGGAAGGGACGCGGCAGGACCTCGGTCAGATCGCGGAACGTGAGCGAGACGCCGAGCGCCGCCCCGACCTTGTCGCTGTCGGCGAGGTTCGTCACGCCGCGCTGAACTGGCGCAGGCGACGGCTCCCATGACAGGCCGGCGCGCCCGGTCAGCACGATCTTTGGTGTTGCAAGCATCTCGACCTCGACGCCGACGCGCGGAATCAGGATGTCATGGAAGCGCGGGGCGCTCGGCGATGGGTTCGGCGGGATGGCGAGCGGCAGGTCACCCGCGTCGAGCTCGGTCGTGAGGAGGGCTGTCGGCGAGCGCAAGCCGCTGAATCCGAGCCACGTGCAGTCGAGCGCGACGGTCCAGTCGTCCTCGGTCCAGGCCACCCCGAGGGCGAACTGCCGGGGTGTGTACAGGTTCGTGTTCTGCGACACGATCGCGAGCATCGCGCCCTCGACGAGGGGCGTTCGATCGTCAGTCGCTCCGCCGGTGATGATGTCGCCCTCGACCACGACACCGATGTCGAGGGACAGGTCGAAGGCCTCGCGCCACGCAAGCCCCACGCGGAGGTGATCGTTCGGGCGCCACAGGAGCCCCGCCGAGGGTGAACGCACGGCCGCGAAGTTCACGTCGACCGCCGAGATGAGCGTCGTCCCTTCGGCGTCGAACAGGTCGACGTCGCCGCCGACACGCAGCCGCCCTCGGGTGTCCGACAGGTAGGTCAGACCGACGCCGACGGAGAGGCGGTCGGGGAGGACCTCCCAGGCGAGCGAGGTCGTCAACACCAGCCGCTGCGGATGGTTGTCGAA
Source organism: Pseudomonadota bacterium (assembly GCA_005788935.1). The sequence goes on along the minus strand of SYAK01000037.1, from coordinate 2,863 downwards.
CAGGGCAAAACGCGGCTGAAGCTCGGGCAGCGCGCGAAGCCGCGTGATGCGCGCGTCGGGCAAATGAAGACCGATGGACAGCGCGAGCTTGCGGGAGAGGGCGAGCCCGCGGAGGGTTGCGCCGAATTGGGTGCCCGTCGCGGGGTCGACGCGGGTGTCGCGCGCATTGAGCCTCAGCGCCGGCTCGGCGGCGAAGTAGCCGAGGGCCAGCTCGAGCCCGTCACGGACGGTGAGCCCCGCGGGGTTGTAGTGGTTCGCGCTGAAGTCGTCGGAGAGGGCTGTCGCAGCCCCGCCGAGCCCGATGGCGCGTGCGCCGAATCCGAAGTAATCGAATGGGTTCGCCAGCGCAACATGGGGCAACATCGCCGTAGTGGCTGCAAGGACAGCGGTCCCGAGGCTCGCCCGGATGCGGCGGGTCACAGCGTCACCCCCAGCTCGATGGCGCCCGAGACGATATGCCCCCCTGTCATGAGCGTCGGGCCAGGAGTGCCGTCGGCCGCGGGGGCCTTCACGTGCACGCGGTCGGACAGCGACTGGTACTGGACGGCGAAGTCAAGGCGCAGGCCCGCGTGGTGCAGTCCGAGGCCGGCCCCGTAGATGGCGCGGTCGTTGTCGAGCATGCTGTGGAAGCCCGTCTGAGCGGGCGTCGGCGTCGGCGCGAAAGCGAAGCCGAAGCGCGGCAGGACCCGGGTCTCGGGGCCAAGGACGAGCCGCCCCTCGAGGCCGGTCCGGAGCACGAGGACGTCCGAGAACCCGGGCGCGGGCTGCGGCGGGTAATCGGCCGGCACGGCGCTGTAGGCGAGAGGCAAGGGCCACGCGGACCAGCGCTCCCACGCGGCCCCTGCGGTCCAGACGATCTCTGGCAACGGGGACCAGGCGACGTCGAGCGACACCTCCTCGGGCGCGAACTGGGCGGTCCCCGTGACGGCGATCCGCGGCAGCGGGACCGGAAACTGACTGCCGAGATCTGCGGTAATCGGCAGGTCGAAGTCCGCCCGCGACACGCCGCGATACACGAGCCCGACCGACACGGTCCGATGCGGGCGGGCCATGAGGCCGGTGACGAGCGCGTAGTCCGCGATGAGCTCGTCCCGGACCTTCGAGCCGATGCGCCCTGCCGCGTTCGGCTCGACGCGGATGTCGCCCTCGAGGGCCGCGAGCGCGAGAGTCCCGACGCCAAGCGACAGCCAGTCGGTGAGGCGCACCGCGAGGCTCGCCTGGATGCTGACGGTCTGGGCGCGACTCTCGAGCAGGGCGAACGACGGCGTGCCAGGCGCTGGGAGGTCGGCGATCAGGATCGAACCCCTCGGAATGACAAAGCCGAGGCCGAGGCTCAACCGGTCGCGGAGCGCGCCCCCGAGCGGCAAGGGCATCCCGAAGCCGAGCGTCAGGGCGGGTGCGTCACGGACATCCTGCCGCGCCCCGTCGAGCCGCAGGTCGAAGGCCGCGTCGCGGTAGCCGAGCGTGAAGCTCGGGCGGCGGTCGAAGCCGAGCCCTGCCGGGTTGTGATAGACGCACTCGAAGCCCTCAGCCACGGCCCCAATGGAGCCGGCCATCGCCTGTGCACGCGCACCGAAGCCGAAGAGATCCGGACCGTTGGCGCGCACCGACGGGCCATGCATCGCCCCGGCGATCCACGCCGTGAGGGCGATGCGGAGCCAGAACGAGCGCGAGGACAAGGGTGCCATGCCCCGACGTTAGACGGCTTTGGACCGGGGCACAACCGGCTCACGGACCTGCGAGCGCAGGCCGGGCGTGGACGGACTGCCTCAGCGACCTTAGCGGGGCTGGTTCAGCAGGTCGCCGTCCCACGCCTCGCCCCCATCGGGCTCGGGAAGCTGGTCGTAGACGGCCTCGCTGGTGCGGCCCGCGCGGTTGGAGGCGCGAAAGGCGAGCTCCCAGGCGCCAAGCGCGTCGACCTCCTCGCGCGTGACATGCCCGCGGCGGACCATGATCTCGATCAGCGACGCGACATAGTCCCGCCATTTCGGGGAGATGCCGCCCGCGGCCCAGAAGCTGTGGTAGCGCCGCGGGGCTGGCACGATCGAGGCGAGGAACACCGCCTCGGGGAGGGTCAGGTCGGCGGCGCGCTTGCCGAACCAATGGAAGGCCGCAGAGCCCACCCCATAGACACCTGGCGCGAACTCGATCGTGTTGAGGTAGAGCTCCATGATCTCCTGCTTCGTCAGGGCATTCGTCATGCGCCACGCGATGAAGAGCTCCTGGAGCTTGCGACCGATGAGCTTCTGACCACCCAGGTAGAGATTCTTCACAAGCTGTTGCGTGATCGTGGATCCGCCGCGAACAAACGCCCCGCGCTCGAGGTTCGCGACGAGGCTCTCGCGCATCGCGAACGGGGCGACGCCGTCGTTGGACCAGAAGGTGCCATCCTCCGTGGTGTTCAGCGCCTTCGCGACGTAGGGCGAGATGCCGCCCCACGGGACCCAGCCGCTCGCGTTCGGGCCGACGAGGCGCGTCGTTTCCGAGCCATCGGCAGCCCGGACGACGTAGGCGTGCTGATCCCGCAGCGCATTGAAATCGATAACATCGCCCAGAGAATCGACGGCAAATCCGGTCAGGTTCGGACGCGAATCGAGCCCCTTGTCCTTGAGCGCTGACGGGTTCCCGCTGTCGAGATCGACCGCGAGCTCCCAGCCGAGCGTCCCGCGCATCCGCAGTCCCCGCAGGGCGGGCACCAGCTCGCCGGGCATGACCTCGAACAGGCGCTGCACGTCGACGGGGGGCAGCGAGGCCGCGACCTTGATCCGCGGCGTCCCGCGCACATCCGACACGTCCACGCGCCCCGAGGCGCTGACCCCGCGGCGGCCCACACGCAGTCCCTCGAGGGTCAGCAACCCGTCCG
>SYAK01000382.1 GCA_005788935.1 Pseudomonadota bacterium | reverse complement strand
GGTGAGCACACCGTTCCACAAACTGGAGATGGCCCTCGACCTGCCGCCCGAAGCGCCGCACGAGCCACCCCCGCGACCCATCCGGAGCCTCGAGCTGCAGCACCGCGCCATCGGTCGTGACGCTCGCGAACTTCACGACAGGCGCGCCGCGCAGCCCATCAGGTCGCGGCATCGGCTCCCGCCCGAGCTCTCGCCCGCTCGCGTCGACCGCCACGAGTGTCGCGACCTCGCCCGTCTTCCCGCGTCCCGCCGTCACGAGCGCGCGCGCCCCGGCCTCGCTGACGCGCCACGCGACCATCGCGCCGCCCACGGCCTTCCAGCGCCCGCTCTCCGTCCCGCGGGCGCGCGAACCGAAGACGAGCGTCCCGTCGCGGGTCGCCGCCACCGCGTGAGCGCCCGCGAGTCCGCCCGTCACCCAGCCAGCGGCATCCCTCAGCCGCCACGCGACCCGCCCGTCGTGGGACGCGACAAGACTCACGCTGTCGCCCGAGGCCGCGAGGAACCCCTCGGGGTCGGCGGCGAGGAGGGTCAAGGGCCCGCCCGCTGGCCACCGCCATGCGACTTCGCCCGTCGCGTGCGCAAACCGCTCGACCGCGTCCTCGCCCGCCACGAAGGTCGCCTCGTTCACACGCCAGAGGGCTCCGTTCGCGCCGCCCGGGCCGCGTCGCGCCCAGCGCCCGAGGCCGCTCTCCGCGTCGAGGCCGTGCAGCCCGCCGTCCGCCTCCCGCACGACGACGCCCCCGACGCCAGGCCCCGCGATCGCCGCGACCGCCGCATGCTCGAGCGGGAACCGCCCGCGAACCGTGAAGATGTCTTCCAGGCCCCCGTGATCGGACGCCGTCGCTGCGCCAGCCCAGAAGAGCCACCACGCCACCAGCACCCGCCCGCCCCTGACCGCCCCGTTCGCCATGGCGCGATCCTGCGTGCATCCAGTCCTTGATGCAACCGCCAACATGTTCTAGGGCGCTGCCCGCGCGGGGGGCGACGCCAGCCCGCGAAGCTGCGACGCGCCTGGCCCCGTCGCGGTACCCGGCGCAGCGCCCCGCGAACCCGCGGCGCACTGTGCAGACCCGGCCCCCAACCCGATGTCCGCACCAGCCCCGTCACGCCCGTCACGCATCGTCTCGTGGAACCTGAACGGTATCCGTGCCGCACACCGGCAGGGACTCGCCGCCTGGCTTGAGGCCGAGCGGCAGCGTGGGGCCGCGTTCATCGGCCTTCAGGAGGTCCGCGCGCAGCCCGCCGAGGTGCCCGCCGAGCTGACGGCGCTCGGTCTCTGGAGCGGCTTCGTCGGCGCCGAGCGCAAGGGCTACAGCGGAGTTGGGGCGTTCGCCGCCTTCGCCCCCGACGACGTCGTCACGTCTCTCGGCCTCCCCGAGTTCGATCGGGAGGCTCGCTACCTCGAGGTGCGCTTCGGCGAGGCGACGCTCGTCAATGCCTACTTCCCCAACGGGAACGGGACCTTGCTCCCGAACGGCAAGCGCAGCAACGACCGCATCCCGTTCAAGCTCGACTTCTACCGCGCCGTCGCAGCCCGCCACGCGCCCGCCCTCGCTCGCGGGGAACGGGTCGTCGTGATGGGCGACTTCAACACGGCCCACCGCGAGATCGACCTCGCCCGCCCGCGCGAGAACCGCGAGACCAGCGGCTTCACCGACATCGAGCGCGCCGAGCTCGACGCGTGGCTCGCCGCGGGTTGGGTCGACAGCTTCCGCCATCTGCATCCAGATACCCCCGATGCCTACTCCTGGTGGAGTCAGCGCTTCGGCGTCCGCGCCCGCAACGTCGGCTGGCGCATCGATCTCGTGATGGTCTCGCCCGCTGTCCTCCCGACGCTGCGCGGGGCCTTCATCGACGCCCACGTCGGCGGGTCCGACCACTGTCCGGTCGGCATCGACGTCGACGCGCAGGCCTTCTTCGGCCGTCCCCTCACCGCCGCTCCGGAGGCCGCATCAAGGCGGGCCCGGAAGGCCACTCCCTCCCCAGCCACGCCGAGGCGTGGCGCCACCCCGGAGTCGTCCGGATGATCCTCACCGTCATCGCGACCTGCCTGGCCCTGGCCTTCGTGCTCCTGCCGGTCGGGCTCTGGCTCTCCGTCGCCGGACGTCGCCGGGCCTGCGCCGTCACCGTCGTGTTGGGTCTCGCGACAGCCGCGGTCGCCATCGTCGGAGGCTTCGGCCACGTCGATCCCGCCGTCGGTCCAGCCCTCGCCTTCGGGCCCGTCGTGCAGGCCAAATTCGCCATCGGCCTCGCGATGCTCCACTTCGCCATCGGCTGGGTCACGATGCTCGCCCGCCATCGCGCTCCGGCAGCGAGCTTCGGCTTCATCCGCACGCGCGCCGTGGCCCGCCCGCGCACCATCCCTAGCGGGTTCGCGCCCCCCACGTCCGCCCGCGGTCCGACGACCGGGCCGCGCCTCCGCCCGAAGACCCGCACGATCGCTGCGCCCCGTCCGGTCGCGGCGACCGAGGGCGGCCACCCGGAGGCGTCCGTCTCGCGTTGACGGTCCATCGGGCAGCCGCTCGCGTCAGCCTTGCCAGGCGCTCTCGAGCGCGCGGGCGCCCCCGGGCTCGACGCATCCCGCAAGTCGGTGTAACGTGGACGCTGATCCGGGTGATTGGCACCCGCCGCCCGCTCTCGCGAGGTCCCATGCGCCAGCGCCTGACACTGCTCCTCCTCGTCGTGGCCTTCGGACCTGCGCCGTGGGTCCCACCCGCCGTGGCTGACGATCGCCCAGACCTCAGGCGGGTCGGATTCCGCATGTGGAACGCCCGCGACTGCCGCGCCCTCCTGCGCGACTCGGACAGCTTGTGCACGTCGGGAGACTGCAAGGCCCTCTTGCGCCGATCGGACAGCTACTGCGACACCTCGGACTGCAAGGCGATCCTGCGGAACGCCGACAGCTACTGCAGGACCGGCGACTGTCGCGCCATCCTCCGGAAGTCCGAGAGCTACTGCGTGAGCGGCGATTGCCGGGCCTATTTCCGCGGCAGCACGAGCACCTGCGAGACCAACGCTTGCCGAGCGTTCCTGCGCGGCCGCGACAGCGACTGCCGCTGAGCTGTCGCCGCGGCCGACCGCTGCGTCGCACGCAATCCTTGACAGAGGCGCGTCGCTCGTCTAACAGCGGCCTCCGTTGCGCGGTTAGCTCAG
>SYAK01000381.1 GCA_005788935.1 Pseudomonadota bacterium | reverse complement strand
CGTGAAGCTCTACAAGACCAACAACTGCACGGGCACGGTGGCCGGGTCCGTCGTGGCGGCGAACGGGTCGTTCAGCATCCCGAACTCCGTGACCGCGAACACCACCACGCCCTTCACGGCCACCTCGACCAACAGCGCTGGCAACGTGTCGACCTGCTCGGGTGTCTTCAACTACACGCATGACAGCACAGCCCCCTCGGCGCCCGCCATCACGGCCTCGAACCCGACGTCGCCAGGCCGCAGCACGACGCCGACGCTGTCGGGCACGGCCGAGGTCGGCGCCACGGTGCAGCTCTTCACGGACTCGACCTGCACGACGCGCCACGGGTCGGCCGTGACGGCCACCGGCCTTGCGACCTTTGCGGCCACGGCCACCGTGCTCGCGAACGAGACCCGGACGTTCTATGCCAACGCGACCGACGCGGCCGGCAACGTCTCCGTGTGCTCCGTGGGCTTCACCTACACGTCCGACAACACGGCCCCTGGGACGCCGGTCTGGACGGGCGTGACGCCGTCCTCGCCCGGCTCGTCGGCCACCCCGGTCGGCGCTGGTGCGGCCGAGGCCAACGGGTCCGTCAAGATCTACAGCGGCGCCACGTGCAGCGGTAACCCGATCGCGACCGCGACCGCCCAGGGCGGGACCTTCTCGGCGACGCTCCAGGCGGCCCTCAACGTGACGAACACCTACAGCGCCAACGTGACGGATGCCGCTGGCAACGCGTCGGCGTGTTCCGGGGCGCTGACCTACGTCCACGACGACCGGGCGCCTGGCGCGCCCACGCTCACGACGACCGAGCCCCTGTCGCCGTCGAACAGCTCGACGTCGCCGTTTGTCCTCGGGACCGCCCCCGAGGCCGGTCACACGGTGGTCCTCTACAAGTCGACGAACTGCTCGGGCGCCGAGTCCAACTCGCTCGCGGCGGCTGGAACGAGCTTCGCGCTCCGGGTGACCGTGGCCGCGAACACGTCCACCCCGTTCAGCGCGAAACTCAAGGACCTCGCGGGCAACCTGTCGCCGTGCTCGAACACGATCGCGTTCACGAACGACAGCCTGGTGCCGTCGGCCCCAGTCATCTCCTCGTCCTCGCCCGGTTCGCCCGGCATCAGCCAGTCCCCGTTCCTCTCGGGGTCGGCCGAAGCCAGCGCGACGGTCCGCATCTATCGGGGGACGGCCTGTGCGGGCACTCCGACGACCCCCGTGGCGCCGTCCGCCACGGTCACGGCGTCCGGGGCCGCGACGTTCATCGCAAGTGTCAGCGTCGCCGCCAACGTCTCGACGGTCTTCACCGCGACCGCGACCGACGCCGCTGGCAACGTGTCACCGTGCTCGGGCACCTTCGCCTACACCCACGACGGGATCGCGCCGAACAAGCCGATCCTCCGGTCCACGAGCCCGACGTCGCCGTCGAACGCGTCCACGACCCCGTCCATCGCGGGCGCCGCGCCCGAGCTGAACACGGTGACCTACCTCTACAAGACCGCCGACTGTTCGGGGGCCACCGCGGGCGTCTACTCGGCCTCGACGAGCACCTCGTTCACGTTCACGACCTCGGTCGTGGCGAACGAAACGACGACCTTCACGGCGCAGTCGAAGGACGCCGCGGGCAACGTCAGCCTGTGCTCGGACCTGCTGACGTACACGCATGACTCGAACGCGCCAGCCGCCCCGTCGATCGTCGGGTCGAGCCCCGTGACCCCGTCGAAGGCCTCGACCACGCCGAGCCTCTCGGGCTACGCCAGCGAGGTGGGCCTTACGGCCGAGCTCTTCGCGAACAACGCCTGCACGGGCACCGTCATCGCCTCTGGCCAGACGACCTCGAACGGCCAGGGGCTCATCGTCTTCAGCCTTGGCGGGACGGCTACGGCCAACGCAGTGACGGGCTTCTATGCACGGGTCAAGGACGCAGCGGGCAACCTCTCGGGGTGCTCGGGCGTGTTCAACTATACGCACGACAACGTCGCGCCGCCCTCCCCGGTGCTTCGCGCCTTCACCCCGACGTCGCCGTCGACCACCCACACCAACACCAGCGTGACGGGTACCGAGGCCGACAACACCTCGACAATCGAGGTCTTCAAGTCGACGTCGTGCGCGGGCAGCGCGGTCAACGCCACGCCGGCGACCGTCAGCAACAACAACTTCGCCGCCCCGTTCACCGCCACGCAGCTGGGATGCACGACGCTCACGGCCCGGGCGACGGACCCTGCGACGAACGTCAGCACCTGCTCGCTGCCGCTGACCTTCAACCACTATGGCTGCCCGCAGTGCCGTTGCCCGGACACCGACTGGGTGCGTCTGCCGCGAACGGCGGGCGCCGACCTCGGCAACGCGGTGGCCGTCGACGCCGGTCAGAGCGTCATCCGGGTCGGCTCCACCACCGGCGTCCTCGGCACCGTCAAGTGCGCGGTCAACGGAGCCTACGTGGACGGCGTGACCAACTGCGGCGCCGCGGACGTCGTGGTGCAGAAGTTCGACCCAACGGGCAACCTCGAGTGGACCCGGCAGCTCGGGACCTCGGCGGAGGACCTCGCGCGCGACGTGACGACCGACGCGTCGAAGAACATCTACGTGTCCGGCAACACCCGCGGGGATATCGACAACTACGGCAAGCCCGTCGCCGACTGCGCCGCGAACCCCACGCAGTGCAGTGACGCGTTCGTCGCGAAGTACGACACCAACGGCAACCTGCTGTGGACCAAGCGCTTTGTCGGGGCCCGCATCGAGGGCGTGACCGACATGGAGTGGGACGGCAAGTACGGCCGCGTCGTGCTGCTCCTCGACTCGCGCACCACGGGCTATGGCGCCGCGAGCCCGCAGGTCTTCACGGTCAACGCCTCGACAGGTGCGATGACGTCGCTGTGGTCCAACCTGCAGGACTCGACGAACATCGGACCTGGCGGCCTCGCGGTGGACGGCTCAGGCACAATCTACGTCCATGGGCGGTCGCAATATGCGATCTCCGGCGCCCTGTCGACGACCGGTTCGGGTGGCAACGGTGTCAACTACATCTACAAGATCAGCGACATCGGAACGCAGATCTGGCTGCAGCACTGGGGTAGCGCGGTCCACGACATGCCAGGCGACATCGTGGTCGACACATCGGGCAACATCTACGCGGCCGGCTATCTCCAGGGAGCGCCGCTCGGAACTGGGGCGGTGGGCACCTACCTCGGCGCCAACGGCCTTGACTTCAACGGCCTGGGCGACGCAGCCATCGCGAAGTTCTCAAGCGGTGGCGCCCAGCAGTGGGCCCGAATCTTCGGGACGCCGCTTGACGACGCGCTCATGAGCCTCACGCTTCTGAACGGGAACCTCTACGGCGTCGGCTATACCCGCGGCAACATCTCGGCGGGGACCAACGTCAGCAAATACGGCGGCCTCGACTTCTTTACGGTGACCCTTGCGCTGCCGCTGCAGGGCACGGTCCCGACGCCGTCCGCCTTGCTGCAGTTCGGTACCCCGACAGACGACTACGTCGGTCGGCCCTACCTCCTGCCGATCGGTGTCTGGTACATCACGGGTCACAGCACGAGCGACTGGGTCGGGATGAGCCGCGACGCGTGCGACTACCGGGGTGACTACGATGCCTTCCTGGCCAAGCTCTGCGCGTACGCGCAGGCGGTGCCGTTTTGATGATGTTCCGGAGTAGGTGATATGCGCTCCCTGACGATTCTCTGGACGACCCCGGGGATCCCGGGGAGCGCGTGCGCGCTCTTGTTGGCGATCTCCGTGGTCGCGTGCGGTGACAGCCCGCGGCGCCCGCTCGGCGACAGCTGCGAGGAGAGCACGAGCTGCGAGTCCGGGCTCTGCTACGAGGCGCGCTGCGTGGACCCGGAGGGCGATGACGACGGCGATGGCCTCGTCAATCGGGTCGAGCTGAGCCTCGGCAGCGACCTCGCCGCGCGCGACACGGACAGCGACGGCGAGGTCGATCCCGATGAGGTCGGTTCGGTCAGCGCGCCGCGTGACGCTGACGGTGACGGCCGCTTCGACATCCTCGAGAGCGCGATCGGCGACGCCGACCGGGACTGCGTGCCCGACGAGCGCGACGCGGCCGACGCGGTGGCGGACGGGCGTGCATCGGGACTCGTCGCGGAGACCTGCGGCGTGCAGGGCGTCTGCGGCGGGGCCGCCACGGCGCTGCTCGACGTGCGCTGCGAGGGCGGGCTTGACCAGCCGACCTGCGCGGGGGGCGCGGTGTCTGGCTACGAGGCGACCGAGAAGGCCTGTGACGGGCTCGACAACGACTGCGACGGCGAGGTCGACGAAGACTGCGACCCGAGCCTGCGCGCGCTCGTGGCGCGTTGGGCCCTCGATGGCGACGGGGTCGACAGCGGCTTCTTCAAGTTCAACGGTCGCGTCGTCGGGACGTCGCCAGCCCCTGACCGGTTCGGCGTGGAAGACGGCGCGGTTCGCTTCGACGGGACCACCGACCGCATCGAGGTCGCCGCCTCGGGCCATCCGACTGGCGAGCCGACCGTCACCTACAGCATCTGGGTCCGGCCGGACCTCGAGGATGATCCGTGGCGCAGTCGCCAGGCGGCGGTCTTCGCGTGGGGCACCCTGAGCACGCCGCGGGAGGCGTCGGCCCTCGTTCTTCGGCCCGGGCTCGGCTGCGCCACCTACATCGGAGGCGCCACCGAGGTCGCTGGTCAGCGCGTCTGCGCGCCGGGAGGCCACTGGTCGCACCTCGTCGTCGTGAAGACGGGCGCGTCGGTGAAGCTGTATCTCGACGGGCGCTTGCGGGATGGCGGCGAGACCGGCGGCGGGCAGCGGCTCGCCCCGTCGCGGCTCATCATCGGCGCAGCCCAGGACGGGACGGTGTTGCCCTTCAAGGGGGTCCTCGATGACCTGCGGGTCTGGGGTCGGGCCCTCGACGCGGCCGAGATCGGCGCACTCTACCGCGAGGGTGCGTGGCAGGACGCGGGCACCATGGCGCGGCCAGCTGCGCACTGTGTCCACGCGCGCGACGCGGTCGAGGCTGCGGTGAGTGGGTTCGTTCAGGTCGACATCGATGGTGACGGGCCGCTTCCGGCTGGTGCGGTCTGGTGTGACCAGGAGACCGACGGCGGTGGTTGGGCGCTCGCGTGGCGCTACGGCTTCACGGCGGCAGAGGCCTTCGGCGAGGGCCGCAACGCGGTGACCAACGCGCCAGCGTGGGGGGCGTCCGTGGTCGCGGGTGAGGCGCCGATCCTCGACACGGGCGTGAAGGGAGCGCTGCCGTTTGCGGCGTGGCGATGGCTCGGACGGGAGGTTCGCCTCAAGAGCGCGTTGATGTCCGAGCTCAGCTGCCTCCCCGGTGGCGGCAGCGTGGCTGACCACGCGAGCGGCAGCGTGCGGTGCCGGGTCCTCGCCCCCGGTGGGGCCTGCCCGACGGTGGTCCCGTCCTCGTTCGTGGCGCGTCCGGATGGTCCGACGCTCGAGGGCGCCGGGGTCTTCGTGCGCTGGGACGCCGATCCGGCGCAGGGCGTCCCGGTCCATGACGGCTGTGGCCGTGGCGGGACACAGGTGTCCGCGGATGACGCCAGCCTCGGTGGCGAGCTGTGGCTCCGGCCGACGCGCGAGCCGGTGCTGTGGGCCCGCGATTGCGACGGGCTCGAGGCGGTGGCGCGAACAAGCGGTCCGCAGGTGGTGGATCCCGACGGTCGCGGGGGTGGGGCGCCGGTCCTGGCGGGCTGCGATTTCGGGGTCGAGCGCGGCGGCTGGACGCGTCTCGACGGGGCGATGTCGGCCGCTCTGCTCGCGGTTGCGGGTCCACGGGAGTACCTGTTCCGGGCCGGCGACGCCTTCTATCGCAGCCCGATGACCGAGGTCCCATGGGACGACGCGGACTTCGCCGAAGTGCCGGGCCTCTGGCACTACGCAGGCGCGTCGGGTGACGGGGCGTTCGTCTGCGCGGGCGGCGGGACTCCGGGGGCGGTCGGCGTCGGATGCAGCGAGCCGGGAGACCGGGTGGTCGTGCGGGCTGACGGCGGGTCGGATGGCGTCGTGTCGCTGTGCGAGGGGGCGCGCGGTGTCCTCGCCTCTGGCGGCGATGGCTGCGTCGATGGCGTCGAGGTGTGGGTGCGGCTCGCCGTGTGCCCGCAGGCCGCTGGCGCGTTGACGGGTGATCCCGGTTTTGACGGTCTCGCGCGGGCTTCGGACGCGTCGTGCTGGGCGGCCACCGGCCCCGGAGGCTGGTTCGGGGGCTTCGCGCTCGACCGGGCGGAGGTTGCGCCCGAGGCGTCGGCGCCGTCCATCCGGGCGACGAACGTCTCAGACACCGCAGTCTTTGCGCTGCAGCTGTCGCAGCGCCGCGTGAGCCTCGTCGCGGGTCGAACCTATCGCGTGGCGATGCTGGCGCGCGCGTCGGCCCCTCGGGCGGTCCGTGTCGTCGTGCGGTCGCGGGCGGCGCTG
>SYAK01000380.1 GCA_005788935.1 Pseudomonadota bacterium | reverse complement strand
GAGCCGGTGCAGAAGGCGTCGCTCAGCTCGACGAAACCGAACTCTTGCGAGATCCAGAGCACCATCTCCTCGGCCATACGCGAGATGTGGACCATCAGGATGGACAAGGCCGAGAGCACCTCGAGGGCGCCGTCGCGGTCCGCCACACCGTCGAGCGAGTTCAGCGTCGGGGCCCGCAGCGCGAGCGTCGCGCAGACGTGGTGGCGGTCGAGCGGCAACGGCGTCCCCGCGAGCGCACCCGAACCGAGCGGCGAAAAGGCGAGGCGCTTGCGGGCGTCGAGCAGGCGCTCGAGGTCACGTGCCAGCATCTGCGCCCACGCCGCGAGGTGGTGGCCGAAGGTGATGGGCTGCGCGCGCTGGAGGTGCGTGTAGCCGGGCATCGGCACCTCGGCGTGCGAGGCGGCCTTGACGCGCAGCACGTCGAGGACGCGCACGAGGCCCTCGGCGAGCTCGGTCGTCTGGCGCCGCAGCCACAGGCGAAGGTCGAGCGCGACCTGGTCGTTGCGGCTGCGCCCGGTGTGAAGGCGTCCTGCGACCGCGCCGAGGCGGTCGGCGAGCGCGCCTTCGATGTTCATGTGGACGTCCTCGCGAGCGACCGTCCAAACGAACTGCCCCGCACGGATTTCTCCGGCGATCTCCACGAGTCCGCCCTCAAGGGCGACCTGCTCGTCGGGTGAGAGCAGGCCGACCGAGCGCAGCATACGGGCGTGGGCGATGCTGCCCGCGATGTCCTCGAGGGCGAGCCGCTGGTCGAAACCGACCGAGGCGTTCATGGCCTCGACGATGGCGGCTGTCGGTTCGCTGAAACGTCCACCCCAGGCTTTGGTCATGGCTCAGAACTTCGCGGTCAGGCGCGACTGGAGCGTGAAGGCGAGCTCCGCGTCGCGGTTGTTGACGGGGTCGGCGGGGCGGTAGTTGAACGCGCCACCGGGCAGGAGCAAGCCGCTCTCGAGGTCAAAGCGGAAGCCGCTCTGGGTGTGGTAGTAGAGGCGCAGGTCCGTCTCGAGACCCAGGAAGCCATCGTTACCCGGGGTTGCGACCGGGCGGAGGGCCTCGGCGTAAAGGACGTCGAGACGGACGCCGAGGGTGTCCTCGGGCGACTCGAAGAAGTCATACGCGATGTAGGGCTTGAGATAGACCGCGTTCGTGACGGTGCCGATGACCTCACGGAAGAGGATGAGGTCGATGAAGTAGTCGCGGTCGAACTTGAAGCCGGTGAGCCGGCGGTTCGGGGACCCGTCCGGAGCGGCGATCTGGTGGCGGTCGAGGACGCCGAAGCCCTCGGCGTCGTCACCCGTCGCAAAGCCGGCGTCGAGACCCGTGCGCAGCTGGTCGACGTTGAGCTCGACCTCGAGGGCGGCACCGAACTGCTCGATCTCACGCCGATTCAGGTCGTTCTGAGCGGTCGCGATGGTGCTGACGTCGCCGATCTCGCCGAGGACGGCGATGGCCTCGAGCTCGACGCGGAGACTCGTCGAAAAGTCGAAGTGCTGCTCGAAGCGCAGCCAGAGGTCGGGGATGAACGCCCAAGCGTCGCGTCGCGTCAGGTCAAGGCTGTCGTAGGTGTCGACGCCGCCCCGCTTGCGCCAGGCGTCATAGGAGGCGTTCGACAGGTCGAAGGCCTGCTCGCGGAAGACGCCGAATAGACCCCAGTCGAAAGCCGGCTTGAACTGCTCGGTCAGCTCGACGCGGCGCTTCTCCTTCTCCTCGGCCGTGACCGGTCGCTGGAAGATGCTGAGAATGTACTGGCTTGCGTCATCGTCTTCGCCCATGTCGACGGGCTGGCCGTAGGCGAGCGCCGGGTCGTCGCTGATGGCGCCCGAGTAGAGGTAATCCCACGCGAAGGCCACGCTGACATCCCAGAGGCGCGCCGCGACCAGCAGGCGGTCGGCGAAGTCGCCGAAGTCCTGATCGAGGCCGGCCCCCGGGCCGATGCTGCGGTTGACGTTGTTGCCCGAGTTCGCGAGCAGGCCGAGACCCCAGTCCCAGGCCTGGCGGCCCGCGCGGATGACGAAGGCCGGCTGGAACTCTCCGTAGGCCTCCTTCACGCGGATGCTGTCACGGAAACCGTTCGTGCCGTCGGACGGCGGCGACTGCGACTGGACGAAGGCCGAGAGCGGGACGTCGGGGCGACCGAGGTGTCCGGCGTAGTCCGGGGTCGAGCCCATGACGAGGTTGTCGAGCAGGTCGAGCGTCGTCTTGACACGCATCGTCTCGGTCAGGTGCAGCGTCGGCTGGTAGCGGAGCCGCATGTTGGCCGAGGCGAGGGTCGAGGCCCCCGTCGAGCCGACGAGGCGGGCGACGTCCGGGTCCGAGTTGTTGGCTTCGTTCTCGCTGATGGGCGCTGGCAGGCCAGAGGTGCCCGAGCCGCCAAGCCCCGGGACGACGGTCCCGAGGTGTCCGTTCGAGAAGAAGTCGGCACGGAAGCGGAAGTAGCCGTGGTGTTCCACCCACGGGTACGTCTTGCGGCGCTCGGCGCGGCGGTCGTCGCCCCAACCTCCCGCGACGCCGGCCTTCGCCTCGCCCTCGAGGAGCCTGTCGAGATCATCGGTCTGCGGGGCTGGCGGTGCAGCCTTCACGTGCGCGGCCGGCGCGGGGGCTGGCGGCGTCGTTTCAGCTGGAACGGGGGCCTCGGCCGGAGCGGGCGGCTCGTCTGCGCGGGCGGCGACCGTCGTCGCGAGCGAGGACGCGGAGACGACGGCGAACGGGATGCTGCGGGACCACCTGGGCTTCATGAGGCTTCTCCGGGTTCGGAACGAGGTCAGCTAGCAAGGCCGGCGCCCGCCTGTCAAGCGGCGCCTGCGCCATCGCGCAGCGCGAGCTGGGCGGCCGGTTGGACGACGCGCGCTCCCTGCTCTACCCTTTCGGGCGATGGTCGAGCCCGCTGGGGGCCTCCGTGTCGCACCACCCGCCATCCCAAGAGGGTCCCATGCAGCCGTTCGTCCACCTCGCCCGCCACGCCCCGCGCGCCAAGGGCGAGAAGCTCGCCGTCGTCAAGGTCATCGGCCCGGGCGAGGTCTTGTACAAGAAGAAGCGCTTCGATCTGCGGACCGGGCAGGCCGGCAAGACGTTCCCCGGTTTCGCGCCAGCCCCCGACGGCGTCGCGCTGGCGTGGGTCGACAAGCGCGTCGAGGCGCTGCATCCCGACGGCAAGCGGGTGCGTATCG